>NZ_JBTLMO010000028.1:0-113002 GCF_054462255.1 Streptomyces sp. SD15
TCGGCTTCGGCTTCGGCTTCGGCTTCGGCTTCGGCTTCGGCTTCGGCTTCGGCTTCGGCTTCGGCTTCGGCTTCGGCGGGACGATCGGGCGGCGTCGTGGAGTCGGCCGCCGGGCCTGACCTGGCCGAGTTGCTCGCTGAGGCCCGGCGGCTGTCGGAGTTCCGCAGCCCGGAGGCCGTCGCGGCCTGGGCGGCGGTCTCGCACGCCGCCCAGGGCCAGGAACTGGACGTCCGCGACCGCGCGGAGATCGCCGACCACGAGGCGATGGACCGCGGTCCCGAGGGCATCGAACTCTTCCATCGGGCGGCCGAGCTGTACGCCGAGGCGGGCGACCCCGGCGAGGCGCTCGCGGCCCGCGCCCGCGCCGCGTACGTGCTCGCCCTCACCGGCGGGACGGAGGAGGCGCTGGCGGCCGTCTCGGAGCTGTACGAGGAGGTGCTGGCGCTCCGCGCGGACGGCGGGACGGGGGTGTCCCAGACGGCGTCCGTGCTGGTGGGGCGGGCGCGGATCTTGATGCATCAGGTACAGGAGGGGGAGGGCTCGGACGAGCCGGGGCCGGCGGCGTCGACGGAGACGGACGACGGCGACGTCCTGGCCGCCGCCGAGGAGGCCGCACGCGAGCTGCTGGTTCTCGCCGAGCCGCACGTCGCGGACGTGCGCATGGCCTCCCGGGCCGCGGAGGCGCAGGCGATGCTCGGTGAGCTCGCGGCGCACGTCGGGGACGTCGAGGCCGCCGCCGAACTGCTCGCGCGGGCCGCGGAGTCGTTCGTGGCGGCCGGGCTGCCGTGGTACGCCGTGGAGTACGAGTCCCGGCTCGCCGGGATCGCCCGGCACCTCGGCGACGCGGCGGAGGCCGAGCGGGCCGCGCGCGCGGCGCTGGAGCACGGCGGGCCCCACCTGGAGCCGATGGGGCACGCGCAGTTGCACCTGCAGCTCGCCGAGGTCCTCGGCGCCACCGGACAGTTCGGGCTTGCCTCGGAACACGCCCTGGAGGCGGCGCACTGGGCCGACGAGGCGGGCGAGAGCGCCACGCTCGGCGCCTGGGCCCGGCACCAACTCGGCGGTTTCCTGCTCCGTCAGGGGCGTTGGGCCGAGGCTGCGGAGATCCTGGAGTCGGCGCTGCCCGATCTGACCACCGACATGCACGGCGACGGTGCGATCGTGCAGACGCAGTGGTGGCTCGGCGACTGTCTCACCGAGCTCGGCGAACATCGCGAGGCCGCCGAGCGCTGGTTGCAGGCCGCGGACATCGCCCGGCACTGGCCCGAGCAACGTGACCACGCGATGCTCGCCCACCTCGCCGCCGAGGCGCTCGGCCACGCCGGGCTGCCCGCCCAGGCGGACCAGGCGTACGTCCGCGCCGGCGACCTGTGGCGTGCCGTGGGCAACGTCCACGGTCTGATCCGGTCGCTACGGGCGCGGGCCTGGGCGGCGGTGCGTACGGATGCGGGGCTGGACGCGGCGCGGGAGTTGATGTCGGTGGCGGTGCGGGAGTGCGAGGGGGCGCTTCTCACGGAGGGCGAGAGCGCGAGCGAGGGTGTAGGTGAGGGGCTTGAGGAGGCGCGTCACCGCCTTGTCGCCGAACTCGGTGACACCCACCGGCAGTTCGGTGACCTCGTCGCGCGTTGCGTCCCCGACGACGCGGAGGAGGCTGCGGTGCGGGGCCTCCTCGAGGAGGCCTTGACCCACTTCACACAGGCCGTCTCGGCGTTCCTCCCTCTCGGAGACGATGCCCTCGACGCACGTACGGGCGCCGAGCTCGCCGCGGGGTGGACGGAGGCCGACCTGCGGCTGCCCGCGGCGGCGTCCGCACGCGCGCGTGCCGTGCTTTCCGCGTATGCCGGGGTGGAGGGGGAGACCGCGGCGGCTCGGCGGGCGGAAGCGGGGAATCTGCTGGGCCGTTTGGAGAAGCACCCGTCGCGCTGACGGGCGGGTTTTCGCCCCCGCCGCCCCTACACTTCGCCCGAAGGGCTCGTCCTCGAGCGCCGGATGGGATGGATACCCCGGCCGGGGCTTGAAGGTTTTCAGCGCCGGGCCGCCATCTTTCAGCCCGTCCGGCGTTTGAGGACGAGGCCGTTCAGGCCGAAGCGGGGGTCTGGGGGCGGCAGCCCCCAGAGAAGGGACGGGTAGGGGCGGCGGGGGCGAGGAAACGCGGCGCGACCGCTACTCCACGCCGATCAACAGCAGCGCCCCTTGCCGCCCGCCCCGATACACCACCGTGTCCACCGCCAAGTACGACTCCCGGACCCGCGATTCAAGATGCGCGGCAATGGTGTCGGGAGCCTCGTCGCCCAGGACGAGGGTGACCATTTCACCGCCGGCGGCGAGCATACGGTCGAGGACGGTTTCGGCGGTGGCGGTGATGTCGGAGCCGATCACGGCGACATCGCCGTCGATGAGACCGAGGACGTCGCCGGCCTGGCAGATGCCCGCCATGGTCCAGGACTGACGCTCGGCGACGGCGACTTCGGCGTAGCGGGTGGCACCCGCCGCCGAGGTCATGGCGACGACATCCTCGTCGAAGCGACGGTCGGGCTCGTGAACGGCCAGCGCGGCGATGCCCTGAACCGCGGAGCGGGTCGGGATCAGCGCGACCCGCACACCTTCCGTACGGGCCTGTTCGGCGGCGGCCGCCGCGGTGTGACGCAGCTCGGCGTCGTTGGGCAAGAGCACCACTTCGCGCGCGTGGGCACGCCGTACGGCCTCGACGAGCTCCCCGCTGGCGGGCGGCTCCCCGGGCCGCGCGAGCACGGTGGTCGCGCCGGCCTCGGTGTACAGCCCGGCCAGCCCTTCACCGGGCACGACCGCCACCACGGCCCGCTGCGCCCGCTCCCGTGGCGGCCGTCCCACCGCGCCCGCGGTGTGGGCGTCACCGAGCCCGAAGTGCGTGATCCTGATCCGGTACGGCCGCCCGGCCTCGACACCCGCCTCCACGGCGGCACCCGCGTCGTCCACATGCACATGGACGTTCCACAGCCCGTCCCCGCCGACCACGACGAGTGAGTCCCCCAGCCGGTCGAGCCGGTCCCGCAACCGTGCCACGGCCGCGTCCTGCGCCTCCAACAGGTAGATGACCTCGAAGGTGGGCCCGCCCTCGCCCGGCCCGCCTTCCGCACAGACGTCGTTCCCGTCGGCGTCCCCGCGCGCGTGGACCTCCCCGGGAACCGCACCAGAAGCCGTATCGAACACCGCACCGGAGACCGACCCCGCGCTCGGAACCACCCCGGGCGCCTCCCCCGTGAACGTCTCGACCAGCGCCGCGAGCACCGCCACCAGCCCCCGCCCGCCCGCGTCGACGACACCGGCACGCTTCAGGACGGCCAGCTGTCCAGGGGTCGCGGCGAGGGCCGCCCGCGCTCCCTCGTACGCGGCGCGGGCGACCGTGCCGCAGTCGCCCTCGGTGCCGGTGGCCGCTTCGGCGGCGGCCGAGGCGACCGTGAGGACCGTGCCCTCGACGGGGTGCGCGACGGCCTCGCGTGCGGAGTCGGCGGCCTGCTGGAGGGCGAGACGGAGACCCTGTCCGTCCATGTGAGCCGTCTCACCGTCGGCGGCGAGTACCTGCGCCATGCCGCGCAGCAGCTGCGCGAGGATCGTCCCGGAGTTCCCCCGGGCTCCGATCAGTGCCCCGTGCGCCATCGCCCGTATCGCATCGGCGAGGGCGGGCCGCCCCACCTCCGCGGAGGTGGAGAAGGGGTCGTCAGCCGTGGTGGACACGGCGTCGTGGCCCTCGAAAACCGCCTCGACCGCGGCGACCGCCGACTCCACCGTCAGATACAGATTCGTCCCGGTGTCCCCGTCGGCCACCGGATAGACGTTGATCGCGTCGATCTCCTCGCGCGCCCGCCCCAGCGCCTCCAGCGCGAGACCGCACCAGGTGCGCACCGCGGATGCGTCCAATGTCTGCGGCACCTGCGGCACCTGTGCCTCCTTGAGCTGCTGGACGTGGGACGCAGCGTAGACCCAGGACGGGTTACCGTCGGTAGGGGGCCCTGAGGAGGACGCGAGGCAGGCCCGGGGGGCAGCCATGGTAGTTTCGTGCTCTGGACGCAGTCGTTGTATGCTGCTCCAGTTGCCCGATCCGATCGGGCCTTCCCCCTGGCACCGCCACTCAGATCCTAGATCTTGATCCCGGCATGCCGGGATCCACCGTAAGTGCATCTGAAGTCTTTGGAGTGACCCGTGGCTGCCAACTGCGACGTCTGCGGCAAGGGGCCGGGCTTCGGCAACAACATCTCGCACTCGCACCGCCGTACGTCCCGTCGCTGGAACCCCAACATCCAGCGCGTCCGTACCGTGGTCGGCGGGACGCCGAAGCGCGTGAACGCTTGCACCTCGTGCATCAAGGCCGGCAAGGTCTCGCGCTGACGCTACTCCCCCAAGCTCTCGGCTCCGCTTGAGCAGGGGGGACCCCCATCGCGCGCGGCCACTGCTGGTTCGCTTACAGAAAGCCGGTCCACCTCACGGTGGGCCGGTTTTTTGTTCGTTCGCGCGCGTGCGACCTGCCAGAATCTGTCGAATGCGCTTCGGCATCCTGGGCCCCCTCGACATCCGTACCGAGGACGGCAGCCCCGTGGACCCCGGCGGTCCCCGCCCCCGTGCCCTGCTCACGCTGCTCCTCCTCCAGGCGGGCCGCACCATCTCCACGGAGCGACTGACCGACTGCCTGTACGGCGCCGCGCCGCCGGCCGGGGCCGTCAACGCCCTCCAGTCCCAGGTGTCCCGACTACGCAAGCGGCTCGGCCCCCACACGGAGATCGAGGCCGGCCCCACCGGCTACCGCCTCGCCGTCTCCCCCGATGCCGTCGACGCCCACCGCTTCGAGCGGCTGTCCCGTGAGGGCCACGCGGCCCTCACCCAGGGCGACCACACCGGGGCCGCAGCCGTGCTCCGGGAGGCGCTCGCCCTGTGGCGCGGCCCGGCACTCGCCGACCTCCCCGACGCGCATGCCCAGGTCTCCCGCCTCGAGGAGCTCAGGCTCGCCGCCGTACAGGACCGTGTCGATGCGGAACTCGCGCTCGGCGGCGGCCCCGAACTGGTACCGGAGCTGCGCGAGCTGCTCACCGCGCATCCGCTGAGCGAGCGGCTGTACGGACAGCTGATGCGGGCCCTGCACGCGGATGGGCGGCCCGCGGAGGCCCTGACGGTGTACGAGGAGGCGCGGCGCATCCTCGCGGCCGAGCTGGGCGCCGATCCCTCGCCCGAACTGTCCGCCCTCCACCTGGAGCTGCTCCAGGGCACGGGTCCCGCTCCCAGGCGCCTGCCGGCCCAACTGACCCACTTCATCGGCCGCGATGCCGAACTCGCACGGATCGGCGCGCTGCTCGCCCAAGAACGGCTGGTCACGCTCGCCGGGCCGGGCGGCGCGGGGAAGACCCGCCTGGCGATCGAAGCCGCCCAGGCCCGCGTACACGCTTGCGCAAGCGTGTACCTCGTCGAGCTCGCCCCCGTCACCGACCCTTCCCAGCTCCCCCACGCCCTCCTCGCCGCCCTCGGCCTGCGCGAAGGCCTCCGCATCCCGTCGGCAGACACCACGGAGCGGCTCCTCGCCGCCCTGGAGGACCGCGAGCTGCTGCTGGTCCTCGACAACTGCGAGCACCTGGTCGAGGGCGTGGCCCGGATCGCCGGACTGCTCCTAGGAGCCTGCCCGGGGGTACGGATCCTCGCCACCAGCCGCGAGTCACTGGGGATCACCGGCGAGGTGCTGTGCCCGGTGCCGCCGCTGCCGCCGGAACCGGCCGCGCGGCTGTTCCTGGACCGGGCGGCCGCCGTGCGCCCGGGATTCGAGGGGCACGCGCGCGTGGCGGACATCTGCGCCACGCTGGACGGGCTGCCCCTGGCCATCGAGCTGGCGGCGGCGCGGCTGCGGACCCTGACCCCGGACGAGCTGGCCGACCGCCTCACCGAGCACGTGACCGAGCACACGTCTGGGCCCATGCCTGGACACTCGCCGGGGCACATGCCCGAGCCCGTCGAGGACGACCGCTTCCGGCTGCTGTCCCGGGGTGACCGCACCAAGGCGCCACGGCATCGCACCCTCCGTGCCGTCGTGGAGTGGAGCTGGGAGCTGCTGGACGAGGAGGAGCGGGAGCTGGCGCGACGGTTGACCGTGTTTTCCGGGGGCGCGACGTCGGAGGCGGTCGAGGCGGTGTGCGGGACGCCGTACCCGGAGGATCTGCTGGCCTCGCTCGCGGAGAAGTCGTTCCTGGAGGTGGCCGAGGGACGATACCGGATGCTGCAGACCATCCGGGCGTTCGCCGCCGAGCACCTGGTGCGGGTGGGCGAGCAGGAGCGGCTTCGGACCGCTCACGCCACGTACTTCCTGCGTCTGGCCGAACGTGCGGAGCCGTTTCTGCGGGGCGGCGACCAAGTTCCCTGGCTGGGCCGGCTGACCGTGGAGCACGACAACCTGGACGCCGCCCTGCGCCATCTCGTGCGCACCGACCGGGAGAACGCCCTGCGGCTGATGGCGGAGCTCTCCTGGTTCTGGCGCCTGCGCGGCCTGTACGGCGCGCACATACGGTCGGCCCGGGAGCTGCTGACGGCCACGGGTGAGGAACCGCCGGCGGGCCTGGCGGAGGAGTACGTCCTGTGCGTGATCAACGCGATCTCCGAGGAGGGCGACGATCCGGCCGACCAGGAACGTCTGGCCCGCGTGGAGTCCCTGATGGCAGCGCTGCGCGGCCCGCTGCGGCTGCCGTTCACCGTCGTGCTGTGGTCGGTGGCGGGCGGACCGCAGCCCGTCGCCAACGAGCGGGTGCGGGCCCAGGTCGGGGACGACGACTGGGGCCGGGCGCTCGTTGATGTCGGCCTCGGCTATCAGGAGCAGTTCGCGGGGCGTCCGGCGGCGGCCGAGGAAGCGTTCGCACGGGCGCTGGCGGGCTTCCGCACGACCGGAGACCGCTGGGGCATGGCCAACTGCCTCGAACCGTTGGGCATGTTCGCCGACTGGCGCGGGGAACATCGGGGCGCTCTCGAACTGATCGACGAAGGACTGTCGTACGTCAGGGAGCTGGCCGCCCCCGAGGAGACCTCGGACCTGCTGCGCACCCGGGCGACCGTGCTCCTGCACCAGGGCGAACCGGCAGCGGCGGCTGCCCACTTCGCTCAGGCCCTGGGCCTTGCCCGCGCCGTCGGCCTCCCCGACAAGGTGGCGGGCGCCCGGCGGGGCCTGGGCGATGCCGCCCGGCTCGCGGGAGACACCGCTCACGCGCGTGTGCACTACGAAAACGCCCTGGCGGCGTGCGCCGCCAACTGGTTCAGCGTCGGTGAGACCGTACGTAACCTCATCGGCCTGGGCCGCACGGCCGCCGCCGAGAGCCGCATGGGCGAGGCACACGACTGGGTGCGGCAGGCCGCCACCCTCGCCACCGAGAGCCCCGGAGTCCTCGAACTCGCCGAAGCCGCCGAAGCGTTGGCGGCCCTGGCCGACTCCCCCGAGCGCGCCGCCGTCCTCCTGGGCGCCGGCACCGGCCTGCGCGGAGCGCCGCTCCAGGGCGACCCCGAAGCCGTACGCACGGAGCGGGACATCCGCGAAAGGCTGTCCCCCGAAGCGTACGAAAAGGCCTTTGAGCAGGGGAGAATTCTCGGTGCGGCGGCACTCGCCGACGGGAACACGCCGCTCGCCGACGAGGAGGACATGGGCTTACCGACGGCCAGGGAACACCGTCAGTGAACGGTAGGAGCTCGGTCAGCGCCTCCCGCGAGGCTCCTTCCCATGACAACCAACGCCACCCACAAGCTCGCCCACCTCGACGTCCTCGTCTCCGGCGCCAGCGTCGCGGGCCCCGCCGTCGCCCTCAACCTCGCCCGCTACGGCGCACGCGTCACCGTCGTCGAGAAGGCCCCCGATCTGCGCCCGGGCGGGTTCGCGGTCGACTTCCGGGGGCACGTCCACCGGACCGTCCTGACCGCCATGGACATCTGGGACGAGATCCACGCCCGCCAGACCCGCATGGGCCGGCAGACCGTCGTCGACGCGGACGGCGCCCCGCGCGTCGATCTGCCGGCCGAGATGATGAGCGGCGATGTGGAGATCTTCCGCGGCGAGCTGGCGCAGATCATGTACGAGCGCACCAAGGACAGCGTGGAGTACGTCTTCGGCGACTCGATCGCCACGCTCACCGAGACCCCGGGCGGAGTCGACGTGACCTTCGAGCGCGGAGCGCCCCGCCGCTTCGACCTGGTCGTGGGCGCCGATGGACTCCATTCCCGCACCCGGCGCCTCGCCTTCGGGGACGAGTCCCGCCACCTGCGTTTCCTGGACCACTACGTGGCGGCCTTCGGCGTCCCCAACGACCTGGGCCTCGACCGCACCGCACACCTCTACAGCGAACCGGGCCGCGCGGTCGTCATCGGCAACTACGACGGCGACCCGGACCGGGCGGGCGCGCTGCTCGTCTTCCGGTCCGAGCAGCTGGCGTTCGACCGCCATGACGTCGCCGCACAGAAGCGGATCCTCACCGAGCGGTTCGCCGGGACGGGCTGGGAGGCACCGCGGGTCCTCAAGGCCCTGGAGCGGGCCGACGACCTGTACTTCGACGCCATCGCCCAGATCCACGTCGACCGGCTCACCCAGGGGCGCGTGGTGCTGATCGGAGACGCGGGCTACGGCGCCACGATGGGCGGCATGGGCACCGGCGTCGCGATCGTCGGCGCGTACGTCCTGGCCGGCGAACTGGCTCTCGCGAACGGCGACCATCGCACCGCGTTCGCCGAATACGAGACGCGCATCCGGGACTTCGCCAAGGGCTGCCAGAAGATCTCCGGCAACGCGGGGCCGTTCTTCGCCCCGCCGACCGAGCGGAGGATCCGCAGTCGCGACCGTGTGTACCGGCTGCTGAGCTCTCGCCTCCTGGCCGGCTTCTTCAAGAAGCTGACGGAGAAGGCGGCCACCGGTATCAAGCTCCGCGAGTATCCCGTCTGAACGCTCAGGTACTCACCTGTTCACGACTCGATGTCCCCGAAGTGGTCCCAACCCCCCTTACTGGTCCAGGGTGCGCTGTCCACCGTGACCTGCGGCAGGGCAGACGGGTTGAGGACCTCGCCGATCACCTTCCAGCGCGCGGGCAGCTTCACGTCCGGCGGGAAGGTCGCCACGATCGCGTGGTCCTCGCCGCCGGTGAGCACCCATTGGATCGGGTCGACTCCGACGGCCTGGCCGATGTCGTTCATCTGGGACGGGATGTCGATCGCGCCCGAGCGGACGTCGATGCGTACCTTGCTGGCCTCAGCAATGTGCCCCAGATCGGCGATCAGCCCATCACTCACGTCGCACATCGCCGTCGCCCCGAGCCCGGCAGCCGCGGGACCCGCGTGGTACGGCGGTTCGGGGCGCCGGTGGGCCTCCACGAAGGCGCGCGGCGAGCGGAAGCCCCGGGAGAGCACCGCGTGCCCGGCCGCGGACCAGCCCAGCCAGCCCGTCACGGCGACCACGTCGCCGGGCTGTGCCCCGCCCCGGGTCACCGGCTCGTGGCCGCGCAGATCGCCGAGCGCGGTGATCGAGACCATGATGGTGTCGCCGCGTACGACATCGCCGCCGACCACGGCCGCGCCCGCGACCTGACACTCGTCGCGCAGCCCGTCCATCAGCTCGGAGGGCCAGGTGGCCGGGAGTTCGGCCGGGACGACCAGGCCGAGCAGCAGCGCGGTCGGTACGGCGCCCATCGCGGCGATGTCCGCGAGGTTCTGCGCGGCCGCCTTGCGTCCGACGTCGTACGCCGTGGACCAGTCACGGCGGAAATGCCGCCCCTCCAGGAGGATGTCGGTGCTCGCGACGACCCTGCGATCGGGCGCGGCGACCACCGCGGCGTCGTCGCCGGGGCCGATCCGGACCGCCGGGGTGGTGGTGAGACGCGAGGTGAGCTCCTTGATGAGCCCGAACTCCCCCAACTCGCCCACGGTGCCCTTCATAGTCGTACTGCCCCTTCTATCCCTGTCTGCGCCACGGTACGCGAGCCGTCCTCGGTGCGGTCGCGAGCCGTCTGTGTACTCGGTACGGTCGAGTTGACCGTCAACTTGTGCAGTCCGCGCACCCCGGCGCGCAAGCCCCAGCCACCGCGGGTCTCCCCGCGGCGAGCGGCGACGCGATACCGTGGCGTTCCTTTTCCCCACATGATCCTCGTGGCCGCCCTGGAGGTTCCGTGGTACAGGCGTACATCCTGATCCAGACGGAGGTCGGCAAAGCGTCGACCGTCGCCGAGACGATCAGCAAGATCCCGGGGGTGATCCAGGCCGAGGACGTGACAGGACCGTACGACGTGATCGTGCGGGCCCAGGCCGACACGGTTGATGAACTCGGCCGCATGGTGGTCGCGAAGGTCCAGCAAGTGGACGGCATCACCCGCACCCTGACCTGCCCGGTCGTTCACCTGTAGCCCCCGTCTACCCTTGGCCGGTGGACTTCTCCCGTCACCGGCGCACCGCTCTCTTCGGGCTGCCCGTTCTCGCCCTGTTGATCACCGTCACGAGCTGCTCCTCGGCAGACGACGACGCCTCGGCCGCGGTTCCCAGCCCGGACGCGAAGGTCGCCAAGCTGTGTCAGAACCTGGACAAGGCGCTGCCGACGAAAATTGACGGCCTCGACCGGGACGATCCCGAGCCCCGGTCCGCGCTGACCGCGGGCTGGGGAAGCCCGGCGATCATACTGCGCTGCGGTGTCGAACGGCCCGCCGCGATGAGCAACCAGAACGCGCTCAGCGGCGAGGTGAACGGCATCGGCTGGCTGATGGAGAAGCAGGACGACGGGTCGTACGTCTTCACCAGCAGTCTGCGCCGCGCGTACGTCGAGGTCAACGTGCCGTCCAAGTGGGTCCAGCAGGACGGCTCGGGCGCGCTCGTCGATCTGGCCGCGCCCATCAAGAAGGCGATCCCCGAAGGAATCGCCGACTGACGTACAGACGTACAGGAGCGCTGTCGCGGCCCCCGCACCAGCCGTTCTAGCGCAGCCCCGTCGAGCGGTGCAGCGCCGCCTGCACCAGGCGGTCCACCAATTCCTGGTAGCCCACGCCGCTCGCCTCCCACATCTTCGGGTACATGGAGATGGGCGTGAAGCCGGGCATGGTGTTGATCTCGTTGATCACGAACTCCCCGTCCTCGGTGAGGAAGAAGTCCGCGCGCACCAGGCCCTCGCAGGAAGCTGCCTCGAACGCCTCGACCGCGAGCCGCTGGACCTCGGCGGTCTGCTCGGGGGTCAGCGGGGCCGGCACCAGGCCGGGTGCCGAGTCGATGTACTTCGCCTCGAAGTCGTAGTAGGCGTGCGACTGCACGGGCGGGATCTCGGCGGGCACGCTCGCGCGCGGGCCCTCCTCGAACTCCAGCACCCCGCACTCGATCTCGCGGCCGCGCAGCAGCGCCTCCACGATGATCTTCGGGTCGTGGCGCTGGGCCTCCTCGATCGCCTCGTCGAGGCCTTCGAGGGAGTCGACCTTGGTGATGCCGATCGAGGAACCCGCGCGCGCGGGCTTGATGAACAACGGCCAGCCGTGTTCACCCGCGAAGTCGATGATCTTCTTGCGGGCGGCGGACTCGTCGCGCTCCCACTCACGGGGCCGGATCACCACGTACGGGCCGACGGGCAGCCCGAAGGAGGTGAACACCCGCTTCATGTACTCCTTGTCCTGGCCGACCGCCGAGGCGAGCACGCCAGAACCGACGTACGGGACTCCGGAGAGCTCCAGGAGGCCCTGGAGGGTGCCGTCCTCGCCGTACGGGCCGTGCAGCACGGGGAAGACGACGTCGACCTCGCCGAGAGCCTTGGGAACGGAGCCCGGCTCGCTGTAGACGACCTCGCGGTTGGCCGGGTCGACGGACAGGACCACGCCGCCCTCGTTCGACTCGGCGAGCTGCTCCACGCTGGGCTGCCGCCGGTCGATGATGGCCATCCGCTCCGGTTCGTCGGCGGTGAGCGCCCAACGGCCGTCCTGGGTGATGCCGATCGGCAGGACGTCGTACTTGGTCCTGTCGATGGCGCGCAGGACGGCGCCGGCCGTGACAGTGGAGATCCCGTGTTCGGAGCTGCGGCCGCCGAAGACGACGGCCACGCGCGGCTTGCGAGGCGGCTGCTCAGGGCTCTGGGGGAGGTTCTCGGTGCTCATATCGGGTTGAGAGTACCCGTTGGTACGGCGCTGAGTCAGCGCCCCACGGCGGTCGTTGCTCAGCGTCGTACGAGCCGTTGCGGAGCGTCGTCCACCTGAGTGTTCCGTCGTCCACCCGAAGTTCAGCGGCGCTCGGGCTTGGCGCTGCGCGCCATCAGTTCCTTGAGCGCGACGACCGGCGGCTTGCTGTCGTGGACGATGCCGACGACCGTCTCCGTGATGGGCATGTCGACGCCGTGCCGGCGCGCCAGATCCAGCACGGACTCACAGGACTTGACGCCCTCGGCAGTCTGCTTGGTGACCGCGATGGTCTCCTGGAGGGTCATGCCCTTGCCGAGGTTGGTGCCGAAGGTGTGGTTGCGCGAGAGGGGCGAGGAGCAGGTCGCCACCAGGTCACCCAGGCCCGCGAGTCCGGAGAAGGTCAGCGGATCGGCGCCCATCACGAGGCCGAGCCGGGTGGTCTCGGCGAGTCCGCGCGTGATCAACGAGCCCTTGGCGTTGTCGCCGAGCCCCATACCGTCCGCGATGCCCACGGCGAGACCGATCACGTTCTTGACCGCGCCGCCGAGTTCACAGCCCACCACGTCGGTGTTGGTGTACGGGCGGAAGTACGGGGTGTGGCAGGCGGCCTGGAGTCGCTGGGCGACCGCTTCGGAGGTGCACGCGACGACGCCTGCGGCCGGCATCCGGGCGGCGATCTCACGGGCGAGGTTGGGGCCGGTGACCACGGCGATGCGGTCCGCGCCCACCTTGGCGACGTCCTCGATCACCTCGCTCATCCGCATCGCGGAGCCGAGTTCGACGCCCTTCATGAGGGAGACGAGGATCGTGTCGGGCGCGAGCAACGGCGTCCACTCGGCGAGGTTGCCGCGCAACGTCTGCGAGGGCACGGCGAGCACGGTGAAGTCGGCGTCGCGCGCGGCCGCGGCGGCGTCCGTGGTGGCCCGCAGGTTCTCGGGGAGTTCGACGCCCGGCAGGTAGTCCGGGTTCGTCCGCGTGGAGTTGACCGCTTCGGCGAGTTCGGCACGACGCGCACACAGGGTGACCTCGCATCCCGCGTCGGCGAGCACCATGCCGAAGGCCGTACCCCACGATCCGGTCCCGAAGACGGCCGCCTTGACCGGCTTGCTCACGTGCCCTGCCCCTCTTCCTGCTGTGCTTTTCGCTGTGCGGGTGCCTTTGCTTGGGCCTGCACCTGTGCCTGCGCCTGTGCCTGCACCTGTGCCTTTTCGTAAGCCGCGGTGCGCCTGCGCTGCTCGATCCGCACCTGGCGCGGGTCGTAGGGCGTTTCGGGCGCCTTCTCGCCGCGGATGTGCTCAAGCTGCGCGGTGACGGCGGCCATGATGACCTCGGTGGCCTCCTTCAGGAGGTCCGGGCTCATCTCCTTGTCGTAGAAGCGCGACAGGTCGACCGGGGGGCCCGCGAGCACGTAGTGGGTCTTGCGCGGAAGGAGGTTGGGCTTCTTGGCGTACGGCGGCAGCAGTTCGTTGGCGCCCCACTGGGCGACCGGGATCACCGGGCACTTGGTCTGCAGAGCGACCCGTGCGGCACCGGTCTTGCCGGTCATCGGCCAGCCGTCGGGGTCGCGGGTGAGGGTGCCCTCGGGGTAGAAAGCGACGCATTCACCGCGCTCCACAGCGTCGATCGCGGCCCGGAAGGCGCTCAGCGCGTCGGTGCTCTCGCGATAGACGGGGATCTGTCCTGTGCCGCGCATCGCGGCCCCCACGAATCCCTTCCGGAAAAGCCCGGCCTTCGCCAGAAATCGCGGAACACGCCCGGTGTTGTACTGATAGTGCGCATACGCGAACGGATCCACATGCGAATTGTGGTTCACCGCGGTGATAAATCCGCCCTCGACCGGAATGTTCTCCATTCCGCGCCAGTCCCGCTTGATCAGAACCACCAGTGGCGGTTTGCAGAGGACCGCTGCAAAGCGGTACCAGAAGCCGATTCTGCGGCGGGGCACGCGGACACCTTCCTCTTAGGGCCTGGGGGGCCGCACAAGTGTCGCCCCAGGCCGTCTGTCTGTCGAGAACACCGTACGCCCCGACGTCCGGGCCTCCAGGGCTGCCGGGTCACAATGGGCGCGACAAGGGAGGAACGGAGCGCTCGTGCTGTGGACCTTGGTGGTACCCCTCAAACCCCTGGCGCGAGCCAAGAGCAGGCTGTCGGACACCGCAGGCGACGTAGTGCGTCCCAGCCTCGCCCTCGCGTTCGCACAGGACACCGTGGCGGCCGCGCTGGCCTGCTCGGCGGTCCGAAATGTGGCGGTAGTCACGGACGACGCCCTGGCCGGACGGGAGCTGGCCGCGCTGGGCGCGCGGATCGTCCCGGACGAGCCCGGAGGGGGCCTGAACTCCGCGCTGGCGCACGTGGCGGGGGTCGTACGCTCCTACAGTCCCGAATGCGCCGTGGCGGCCCTGAACGCCGATCTGCCCGCGTTGCGGCCCGTTGAATTGGCCCGGGTACTCGAGGCGGCCGCGGAATTCCCGCGCGCTTTTCTCGCCGATGCGGCCGCAATCGGAACGACCCTGCTGACAGCTTCCCCCGACCAGGAATTGCTCCCCGCTTTCGGTACCGATTCCCGCGCCCGTCATCGCGCCTCGGGCGCCGTGGAACTCCGCCTCGAAGCGGTGGATTCCGTACGTCAGGACGTGGACACCGGCGACGACCTGCGAACGGCGCTCGCACTGGGCGTGGGCCCGCGCACAGCCGCGGTGGCGGCGAATCTGCTGATCCCGGGCCAGCCCGGCGGCTGACTCGGGGCGCCGCCCACCGACGTGCTCGCGGCCCCTCGAAACCGGATCCCGGCGCCCCTCCCGCTGATCCGCGGCGCCCGCCCCGGCTCACGGCTCACGGGCGGGCAGCCCCTGTGCCGCCCCAGGGCGTGCGGCCGTAGGCTTTCGGCATGCAGGCGACCGCGTACACGTACGACCCCGAGACCCACAGCGGCCAGGTGCTGCTCGACGACGGCACCCCGGTGCCCTTCGACGGGCCGGCGTTCGACGCCGGGGGGCTGCGCCTGCTGCGCCCGGGGCAGCGCGTGCGCATCGAGACCGAGGGGGACGGCGACGCACGCCGGATCACCCTGGTGACGCTCCAGACCTTCTGACCCCCCCTGGAAGGGTTCCTGAACCCCTTCCTGAACCAGCCCCTGAACCCGGTCCCGTTCCCGGACCCGTTCCTGAACCCGTTCCCGAACACGCCGCGGGCCGGGCTCCCCATGGGAGCCCGGCCCGGCGCGTGAGTTACCTTGCGCCCTGTTACTGGCGGGCGGTGGTGGCCTTCTTGGCGGTGGTCTTGCGCGCCGTCGACTTCTTGGCGGGGGCCTTCTTCGCCGGGGCCTTCTTGGCCGTCGCCTTCTTGGCGGTGGTCTTGGCCGTGGCCTTCTTGGCGGTCGCCGTGGTCTTCTTGGCGGTCGTCTTCTTGGCCGTGGTCTTCTTCGCGGCGGCGGTGGTCTTCTTCGCTACCGCCTTCTTCGCCGTGGTCTTCTTGGCCGCCGCCTTCTTGGCGGTGGTGGCCTTCTTGGCCGCGGCCTTCTTGACCGTGGCCGCGGCGCCGCCGGTCAGGCTGCCCTTGGGCGCCTTCTTGACCGCGACCTCGCCACCACGCGGGAGCTTCTTCGAGCCACTCACCAGGTCCTTGAAGCCCTGGCCCGCACGGAAGCGCGGCACCGAGGTCTTCTTGACCCGAACACGCTCACCTGTCTGCGGGTTGCGGGCGTAACGAGCGGGACGGTCCACCTTCTCGAAGGAACCGAAGCCGGTGACCGAGACCCGGTCCCCGCCGACGACCGCACGGACGATGGCGTCCAGTACCGCGTCGACCGCGTCGGCGGCCTGCTGACGCCCGCCGACCTTGTCGGCAATCGCTTCTACGAGCTGCGCCTTGTTCACGTCTTCCCCTTCGGAGACATTGCCCGAACGAATGCGTTCAAGCTTTTTCGCACGTTAGGCAGATATATACCGCAAATCAAACACGAAACGGGCTAATCACCCTTGTGCCGCAACGAACTCGGGCTGTTGTGGAGTTCCTCAGCGTTCCTCTTCGAGGAATCGGCCCTCGTCGAGGTCGAAGGTGAACCGCTCCAGCCGCCTTGTCGCATCGGCGAGATCGTGCTTGGCCACGGCCGTAATGACCAGCAGCTTCCGGGTCAGCGCCATCCGTACGCCCTCCGGGACTTGCAGTGCACGCACTCTTGTGTGCGCTTCCTTGAGTTGGGCCGCGACTGCCGTATAGAGCTCGAGTTGGCCGTCGTGTTCCATGCACAGATTGTGCCATCTGGGGCGAGTTGTCGCCTGCGCAGGGGGTAACTGCCGTACCCGGAGGGGGTCCTGAGCGCCTCCGCACGCCCCGGCACCAAGGTGCGCGTACCCAAGCAATCGCCCTTGTAGACAGGGGAGTTGGGGCCCTCCAGGGCAGCTCCGCGGTGCCCTCCGCGGGCAGACACAGCTGTACCCCCAACCGTCCACGATTGGGGGTACAGAGGCGTGTTGCGTTGGCTGAAATCAGCCGTGCGTCAGACCTGGAGCGTCTTCGGCTTGTGCGACGGCCGCTTGGTCTCGTACGTCGCGATGTCGCCCTCGTTCTGGAGGGTGATGGAGATGTCGTCCAGGCCGTTCAGCAGCCGCCAGCGGGCGTTCTCGTCGAGCTCAAAGGCGGCGGTGATACCCTCGGCGCGCACCTCGCGGGCCTGCAGGTCAACCGTGATCTCGGCCTGCGGGTCCTTCTCGGTGAGCTCCTGCAGCGCGTCCACGATCTTCTGCTCCAGAACCACTGTGAGCAGGCCGTTCTTCAGCGAGTTGCCACGGAAGATGTCCGCGAAGCGGGACGAGATGACGGTCTTGAATCCGTAGTTCTGCAGCGCCCAGACGGCGTGCTCGCGCGAGGAGCCCGTACCGAAGTCGGGACCGGCGACCAGGACCGTGGCGCCTTGCCGCTCCGGCCGGTTGAGCACGAACTCGGGATCCTTGCGCCAGGCCTCGAACAGCCCGTCCTCGAAACCGTCCCTGGTGACCTTCTTGAGCCAGTGGGCGGGGATGATCTGGTCGGTGTCGACGTTGCTGCGGCGCAGCGGAACGGCCCGGCCGGTGTGCGTGGTGAATGCTTCCATGACTTCTCAGACTCCAGCGGGCGTACGGGCGGCAGACGAGTCGGACAGGTCGGCCGGGGAGGCCAGGTGGCCCAGCACGGCGGTGGCGGCGGCGACCTGCGGCGACACCAGGTGCGTACGGCCTCCCTTGCCCTGCCTGCCCTCGAAGTTGCGGTTGGAGGTGGACGCGGAGCGCTCACCGGGGGCCAGCTGGTCGGGGTTCATGCCCAGACACATCGAGCAGCCCGCGTGCCGCCATTCGGCGCCGGCCTCCTTGAAGACCACGTCCAGGCCCTCGGAGACGGCCTGCAGACCGACCCGCGCGGAGCCGGGGACGACCAGCATCCGTACGCCGTCGGCGACTTTGCGGCCCTCGACGATCGCGGCGGCGGCGCGCAGGTCCTCGATGCGGCCGTTGGTGCACGAACCTACGAAGACGGTGTCGACCTTGATGTCGCGCAGCGGCTCTCCGGCGGTCAACCCCATGTATTCCAGGGCCTTTTCGGCGGCCAGGCGCTCCGAAGCGTCTTCGTACGAAGCCGGGTCGGGGACGGACGCCGAAAGCGGCGCGCCCTGGCCGGGGTTGGTCCCCCAGGTGACGAACGGGGAGAGCGAGGCGGCGTCGATGACGACCTCCGCATCGAATTCCGCGTCCGCGTCCGACTTCAGCGTCGACCAGTAGGCGACCGCGGCGTCCCAGTCCTCGCCCTCGGGGGCGTGCGCACGGCCCTTGAGGTACTCGAAGGTGGTCTCGTCGGGGGCGATCATGCCCGCGCGGGCGCCGGCCTCGATCGACATGTTGCAGATGGTCATCCGGGCTTCCATCGAGAGCTTCTCGATGGCGGAGCCGCGGTATTCCAGGATGTAGCCCTGGCCGCCGCCGGTACCGATCTTGGCGATGATCGCCAGGATCAGGTCCTTGGCGGTGACGCCGTCGGGCAGTTCGCCGTCGATCGTGATGGCCATGGTCTTGGGGCGGGCCAGCGGCAGCGTCTGGGTGGCCAGCACATGCTCGACCTGCGAGGTGCCGATACCGAACGCCAGCGCGCCGAAGGCGCCGTGCGTGGAGGTGTGGGAGTCACCGCACACGACGGTGGTGCCGGGCTGGGTCAGGCCCAGCTGCGGTCCCACGACGTGGACGACGCCCTGCTCGACATCGCCCAGCGAGTGCAGGCGCACACCGAACTCGGCGCAGTTCTTGCGCAGCGTCTCCAGCTGGGCCCGGGAGACCGGGTCCGCGATGGGCTTGTCGATGTCGAGGGTCGGGGTGTTGTGATCCTCGGTGGCGATGGTGAGGTCGAGGCGGCGCACGGGACGCCCCGCCTGACGGAGGCCGTCGAAGGCCTGCGGGCTGGTCACCTCGTGCAGCAGGTGCAGATCGATGAAGAGGAGGTCGGGCTCGCCCTCGGCGCGCCGGACGACGTGGTCGTCCCAGACCTTCTCCGCGAGTGTCCTACCCATCGCTTTCCCTCCGGCCGGCCTGTGTGGCGCCGGCCCAACTAGAGATTTCCGGGGCGGCGGCGCTCGTACCCCTAGTACCGGACGCCTGCCGCCGGGCCCGTTGGTCCGCGGGCCGCTGTGTCTACCAGAGTGGCGCGTTCCACCGAAAATTGAACTTGCGTTTCACAGAGTGAGACGCGAGTATCGTTGCATGGACAACAGTAGCGGCGTCGGCGTTCTGGACAAGGCAGCCCTTGTCCTGAGCGCTCTGGAGTCCGGTCCGGCCACCCTCGCGGGCCTGGTCGCGGCGACCGGACTGGCACGACCCACGGCACATCGTCTCGCCGTGGCACTTGAACACCACCGCATGGTGGCGCGCGACATGCAGGGCCGCTTCATTCTCGGTCCCCGGCTGGCCGAGCTGGCCGCGGCTGCGGGTGAGGACCGCCTCCTCGCGACAGCGGGCCCGGTGCTCACGCACCTGCGCGACATCACGGGCGAGAGCGCGCAGCTCTACCGCCGCCAGGGCGACATGCGCATCTGCGTCGCCGCGGCCGAGCGCCTGTCGGGCCTCAGGGACACGGTCCCGGTCGGTTCCACACTCACGATGAAAGCGGGTTCCTCGGCCCAGATCCTGATGGCCTGGGAGGAGCCCGAGCGCCTGCACCGGGGCCTGCAGGGCGCCCGCTTCACGGCCACAGCGCTCTCGGGCGTACGTCGCCGGGGCTGGGCCCAGTCGATCGGCGAGCGCGAGCCGGGCGTCGCGTCGGTCTCCGCGCCGGTTCGCGGCCCCTCGAACCGTGTCGTGGCCGCCGTCTCGGTCTCCGGACCGATCGAGCGCCTGACCCGCCACCCGGGCCGTATGCACGCCCAGGCGGTCATCGACGCCGCCGGCCGCCTTTCCGAGGCCCTGCGCCGCACGGGCTGACCCACGCCGGGTGGGCCCGCCTCAACGCCGCGGCAGGCCCCCCTTCACCTCGGGCTCCCCCCACCCTCGGACTCCCCCACCTCGGGCCTCCATGCCCTGGACTTCTACGCCTTGGACTCCTGCGCCTCGGCCTCACCGGTCCCGGACGCGCGATGCGCGAACCGTTCGGCCGCCCGCCGTCCCCGCCGCTCGATGGGCAGTACGCCATGCGCCGCGCCGAGCCCGAAGGGCGGCATGTCCGCGTAGATCGACTCGTACGACCCCTCCGGCACGATGTACGCCTCGTGCCAGATCCCCACGTGCTGCCGCGCCTTCCCCGCGCGTTCCTTGCGGTTGATGATCGCCCACACCTTGTGGTGGAACATGTCGGGCGCCGCCGCGTACGCGTACAGCTGCTCTTTGGACTCCCAGTACTGGACGACGTAGTACGTCCTCGGTGAGGCCGTCAGCAGGATGTGGCCGAGCAGCCCGCGGCTCTTGTCCCTGGCCAGTTCACGGAGCATGCGCGGCATCGCCAGGAGCGCGGGCACCCAGTGGTGCACCGCCCAGAAGTGGTTGATGCGCATGCCGATCAACAGGACGACCACGTCCCCTTCGGCTGCGGCGGTGGCACGGCCGGCGACGGGCTTGGCGAACATGACGACTCCCCCTTGATGAATCCCCATGCTGAATCCCCAGTTGGATAGAGCACTATCCAACTGGGCGATGCTTAGATAGTGCTCTTATCCATGGGAAGGCACAAGACATGCGGCTGACGGAACTGAGCGAGCGCAGCGGAGTGTCGATCGCGACGATCAAGTACTACCTGCGTGAAGGGCTGTTGGCGCCCGGCCGCCGGATCAGCGCCACGACGGCCGAGTACGACGAGAGCCATCTGCGCCGGCTCCGCCTGGTGCGCGCGCTCATCCAGGTCGGCCGCGTTTCGGTGGCGACGGCCCGGGAGGTCCTGGGGCACATCGACGACGACTCCCTCGGCCGGACGATCCGGCTGGGCGCGGCCCTATGGGCACTGCCACAGGAACCCGAACCGGACGAACAGGACCCTGCCGTACAGTCCGCGCGCCGCGAGGTCGACCGACTGCTGGAGGGACTGGGCTGGGAGACCGCTCGGGAGCTGAGCACCCTCTCCCCCGTACACCGCTCCCTGGTGTCGGCGGTGGCCACGCTCATCCGGCTGGGCTATCCCTGGGACGCCGAACTCATGGCGCCGTACGCACGGTTGATGCACCAGGCGGCCGTCCGCGACCTGGACTTCGTGGAGAAGCACCCCTCGGAGGAGGAGAAGGTCGAGACGGCGGTCGCGGCGGCGATCCTCTTCGAGCCGGTGCTGAAGGCGCTGCATCGGCTGGCCCAGGAGGAGGAGTCGTCGCGGCGGTACGGCATCGAGTGAGCGGGAACGCCGATGGGCCCCCACCGGAGTGGAGGCCCATCGGACTGCGTACCCCCGACCGGATTCGAACCGGCGCTACCGCCTTGAGAGGGCGGCGTGCTAGGCCGCTACACAACGGGGGCGAGGATCACAAGTGATCCAGCTGGGCTACCAGGACTCGAACCTAGAACAACGGAACCAGAAACCGTCGTGTTGCCAATTACACCATAGCCCAATAGTGGTCTAGACCACGTAGTACCCCCGACCGGATTCGAACCGGCGCTACCGCCTTGAGAGGGCGGCGTGCTAGGCCGCTACACAACGGGGGCCCTAGCGATCCTGCATGAGAGTCAGCGGGTGCGACCCGGACTGTCCCCCTGAGAAGGATCTGTACCCCCGACCGGATTCGAACCGGCGCTACCGCCTTGAGAGGGCGGCGTGCTAGGCCGCTACACAACGGGGGCCTTGCAGAGTTGGTCTCTGCGGTTGCAGATGAGCTCTGCGAGCTGGCCTACCAGGACTCGAACCTAGACTAACGGAACCAGAAACCGTCGTGCTGCCAATTACACCATAGGCCACTGAAACGCAACCCCACGTGGGGTTTTTGTTTTAGCTTGCGCCTCCGGTTCCGGACCTTTCGGCCCGCTTTCCGGCGGCGCAGGAAGAACATTACCCGAAGGTGGACGGCGCTCCAAAACGGCTTTCCGTGTCGAGGATCGAGGAGAGTTCGGCGAGGGACGTGATGCGGTGCAGTCCCGCGAGTGCGTCACCGCTGGTGTACCCGCCGTCGCGGTCGATCCAGATCGACAGCAGGCCGGCGTCCGCGGCGCCGCGCCCGTCGATCTCCGGGTGGTCGCCGACGTACGCGACGTGGTGCGGGGCGAGTTCCAGGGCCTCGCAGGCCGCGTGGAAGGCCTGGGCGTCCGGCTTGGAGACGCCGAGCTCGGCGGCGCACAGGACCGCCTCGAAGCGGTCGCGCACCCCGAGGACGCGCAGCTTGCGGTCCTGGACGAAGAGGCTGGAATTGGACAGCACCCCGTGCCGGTGGCTGGTGGCCAAGGTGTCCAGTGCGGGCAGGACGTCCGGGAAGAGGGCCCAGGCGGCCTCGTAGTGCACGAGGTAGCGCTCGAACCACGCATCGGCCTCGGCGTCGGTCAGCTCCTGACCGAGGAAGACCCGGACGCGGTCTCGTCGCTGCCCTTCGAAGTCGGTCTCCCCCGCCGCGAATCGCGCCCACTGCCGGTCGGTGATCTCCCGCCAGCGCACCAGGGCCTCTTGCACGGTCTCGTGGCCGTCGAGCAGATCCTCCGCCACCAGGTGTCCGCGCATCCCGTCCCGGTCCGCGGTGGTGTAGTCGAAGAGGGTGTCGTCCACGTCCCAGATCACGGCCTTGATGGTCATGGTCCGACCGTAACCCGTACACAGAGGGGGCGGCGCCCGAACCGGACGCCGCCCCCTCAGTCATCCACCTACAGCTTCGCCAGTGCCGCGTCGATGCGCGCCAGCGTCTTCTCCTTGCCCAGGATCTCCAGGGACTCGAAGAGCGGCAGGCCGATCGTGCGGCCGGTGACGGCGACGCGGACCGGGGCCTGGGCCTTGCCGAGCTTGAGGCCGTGCTCCTCACCGGCGGCCAGGACGGCCTCCTTGAGGGACTCGGGCGAGGACCAGTCGGCCGTCTCGAGCTTCTCCCGGGCCGTACGCAGGAGGGCGTCCGAGCCCTCCTTCATGGCCTTCGTCCAGGACGCCTCGTCGAAGGCCGGCTCCGGCAGGAACAGGAAGTCGACGTTGTCCGTGATCTCGGAGAGGACCTTCATCCGGGACTGCGCGTGCGGGGCGATCAACTGCCACTTCGCCTCGTCGAAGTCCTCCGGCGCCCACGGGGCGAAGGGGGCCTTGAGCCAGGGGGCGCAGCGCTCGGTGAAGTCCTTCACGTCGAGCATGCGGATGTGGTCGGCGTTGATCGCCTCGGCCTTCTTCAGGTCGAAGCGGGCCGGGTTCGGGTTCACGTCCGCGACATCGAAGGCGGCGACCATCTCGTCGATGGCGAAGATGTCGCGGTCCGCCGAGAGCGACCAGCCAAGGAGGGAGAGGTAGTTGAGCAGGCCCTCCGGGAGGAATCCGCGCTCCCTGTAGAGGTTGAGCGAGGCCTGCGGGTCGCGCTTGGAGAGCTTCTTGTTGCCCTCGCCCATCACGTACGGGAGGTGGCCGAAGGCGGGGACCGACTTCGCGATACCCAGCTCGATCAGCGCCTTGTAGAGGGCGATCTGGCGCGGGGTGGAGGAGAGCAGGTCCTCGCCGCGCAGGACGTGGGTGATCTCCATCAGGGCGTCGTCGATCGGGTTCACGAGCGTGTAGAGGGGTGCTCCATTGGCTCGTACGATCCCGTAGTCCGGCACGTTCTCCGGGAGGTACGTGATCTCGCCGCGGACCAGGTCCGTGAAGGTGATCGCCCCGTCGGGCATGCGGAAGCGGACGATGGAGGTGCGGCCCTCGGCCTCGTACGCGGCCTTCTGCTCGGCGGTCAGGTCGCGGCAGTGGCCGTCGTAGCCGGACGGCTTGCCGGCGGCGCGGGCGGCGTCGCGGCGGGCGTCCAGCTCCTCCGTCGAGCAGTAGCAGTCGTACGCGTGGCCCGCGTCCAGGAGCTTCTGTGCGATGTCCTTGTAGATGTCCATGCGCTGCGACTGGCGGTACGGCGCGTGGGGGCCGCCGACCTCGGGGCCCTCGTCCCAGTCGAAGCCCAGCCAGCGCATCGAGTCGAGCAGCTGGGTGTACGACTCCTCGGAGTCGCGGGCCGCGTCGGTGTCCTCGATACGGAAGACCAGAGTGCCTTCGTTGTGCCGGGCGAACGCCCAGTTGAACAGGGCGGTGCGGACCAGGCCCACGTGGGGGTTGCCGGTCGGGGACGGACAGAAACGTACGCGTGGGGGCACCCCCTGTCCGAGCGGAGTCGAGGACTTGGGGGAGTTCGCGTTAGCCACGCTTGATCACCTTGTTGGTGAGAGTGCCGATGCCTTCGATGGTGACGGCGACCTCGTCGCCGACGTTCAGGGGGCCGACCCCAGCCGGGGTGCCGGTGAGGATCACGTCGCCGGGGAGCAGCGTCATGGCCTCGGTGATGTTGACGATCAGGTCCTCGATGGAGTGGATCATCTCGCTGGTGCGGCCGAGCTGGCGCTGTTGGCCGTTGACCGTGCACTGGATGGTGATGCCCTCGGCAATCGCAGCGAGGTCCAGGTCGGTCTCCACCCAGGGGCCGAGCGGGCAGGAGCTGTCGAAGCCCTTGGCCCGGGCCCACTGCTTCTCGCGCTTTTGAACGTCGCGTGCGGTGACGTCATTGGCACAGGTGTAGCCGAGGATGACGTCCTTGACGCGCTCGCGCGGGACCTCGCGGCACATGCGGCCGATGACGACGGCCAGCTCTGCCTCGTGGTGCAGCTCGTTCGAGAAGGCGGGGTACTGGATCTCGTCGCCGGGGCCGATCACCGAGGTGGACGGCTTGAAGAAGGCGAACGGGGCGTCGGGCACCTCGTTGCCGAGCTCCTTCGCGTGCTCCGCGTAGTTGCGGCCGAAGGCCACGACCTTGTTCGGGAGCACCGGCGGCAGCAGCCTGACCTTGCTGAGCGGGACCTTCGTACCGGAGAGCTCGAAGTCGGCGAACGGGATGCCCTTGATGATGTCGAGGACGAGCTCGTCCGGCTTGTCGCCCTCGACCGCGCCGAATGCGACGTTGCCGTCGATGGAAAACCTGGCGATGCGCACGGGATCCTTGCGCCCCTCACTGAGCTGGCTGGAGTCTGACGCTCCAGGCTAACGCGGAGAGGGGTGCGGGCTTCGCGTATGCCCCACCGGCACGGTGAGCGAGTCCGCCGGCGCGGTGAGCGAGCGGCGGCTTGTGCGCGTACTACTCCGCGACGGAGGCCGTGACCGGGGCTTCCATGAGGATGGTCCGCCGGGGGTTGGCGGTCTGGGTGGGGAGGTCGACCGAGTGCTCCGGCTGCTCCGGCGTCCGCAGCGCCTCGGCGTCCTCGAGGTGCGCCAGCGTGGTGCGTCGCGGGTTGGCTATGTTGCGGAACATCATCGTCGTCTTCACTGTTGTACTCGACCTCTGTCTTGCCGGGCGCCGAGCGGACTCAAGAGCCTCCACGTCGGCACGGGTTGTCGGATTTGCCATCTCTGTAAAGCGCCAGGCTAAACATGCAATTCCCGGGTGAAGCCGTGAAGACCTCGCGATCACCGTGTGAGTTTGCTCACTCACCGGTAGGCAAACCGGTCAATTCAGGCCGCCAACTCGCTTCGGCGAAACGGACATTGCTTGACTGAAGCCATCATTCCGCTCCTGATCATCGCGACTGGGACACCCCACACACACCAACAGCTCGCAGGCATACGTCCGTTATGTACTAGATCGTTTTCTACGTCTCGTAACGCGCCCCTCACAACGTGTCACCGAGATCACAGCCTGACCCATGGCCCTTGTTGGAGATCCGGCACTGTGCTGGAATTCCTCGAACCGCCGCGGGAACGAACCGGCGCGCAGGGGGCGCGACTCAGCGCCGAGTGGCGGCGGGAAGGGGAAGCAGCGCCGGTCACTCACGACCACACCAAGGGGCGCGTCTGCGCCCCTGAACGACGCCGACACCGTCCCGCCGCTTCCACGGAGGGACGCCTGGTCCAGAGGTTGCGACGCTAGTGCAGGGACGTTTCAAGAGGGATGGCAGCGCTTCGGCGGAGCCGGAGCCGCAAGGCGGGACCGAGCGCGGTTCCTCGCCCCAGCACGCCCAGAACCCGGGACAGTCAGAGCTCGGCGGCAGCGGTGAGCGCTCCGCGCGCCCCGGCGCGACAGCTCCCGCCACACCGACCGCGAAGCCGAAGGGCCCCAGCGGCCCCGGCTCCCGAATAGCCCTGCGCAACTGGCGCATCTCCACGCGTCTGGTCTCGCTGCTCGCGCTCCCCGTGGTCGCCGCGACCACCCTGGGCGGACTGCGTATCAGCCAGTCCATGGACGACATCCAGCAGCTCGACAACATGAAGCTGCTGACGGACATGACCAAGCAGGCGACCGAGCTCGCCGCCGCGCTCCAGAAGGAACGTGACCAGTCGGCGGGCCCGCTCGCGCACGGCGCGACGCCCACCGACTACACGGTCAAGAGCGTCCGCGACGCGACGGACAACGCCCGTAAGCAGTTCATCGCGGGCACCCAGGAGGTCGACGACGCCAGCGCGAGCGGACAGCTCACCGGCGTCCGCGACAGCCTCGTCGCCATCGCGAGCGAGCTGAACAAGCTCAGCACCATCCGCAACGGTGCCTACGGCGACTCCCAGAACTCCTCCCAGACGGTCGACGGGTACCACCGCCTCATCGCCCAGCTGATCGACCTCTCGCAGGACATGGCGGAGGCGACCAGCAACCCGGAGATGATCACGCGCACCCGCGCCCTGTCCGCCTTCTCCTCCGCCAAGGAGTACGCCTCCATCCAGCGCGCCGTCATCGCCGCCGCGCTGCCCGAGGACAAAGACGTCTTCGGCAAGCTGTCCGAGAACGACCGGCTGTACGCGACGTCGGCGCAGGACAGCGAGACCTCCGAACGCACCAGCTTCGCCAGCATCTACGGCGCCGGGGCGGAAGACCTCACCAAGCCCATCGACCAGGGCAACCCGACCATCCAGTCCGCCGACCAGTACGCCAAGCGCGTACTGGACTCGAAGGGCGGTCTGGGCACCCAGGACAAGCGCTCGTACAAGGACTGGGTCGACGACGACTCCGCCAAGATCGAGCAGATGTCGAAGATCGAGCTGACGCTGCTCAACCAGATGGAGCAGAAGGCCCGTGAGCTGCGCAACGAGTCGCAGCGCGAAGCGATCATCTCCGGTGCGCTGATCCTGCTGGTCCTCGGCGTCTCGCTCGTGGGCGCCTTCGTCGTGGCCCGGTCCATGATCCGCTCGCTGCGCCGGCTGCAGGACACCGCGACCAAGGTCGCCCAGGACCGTCTGCCCGAGCTGGTCAAGCAGCTCTCCGAGTCCGACCCGCAGGACGTCGACACCTCCGTCGAGTCCGTCGGTGTGCACTCCCGGGACGAGATCGGCCAGGTGGCCGCGGCCTTCGACGACGTGCACCGCGAGGCCGTCCGCCTCGCCGCCGAGCAGGCCCTGCTGCGGGGCAACGTCAACGCGATGTTCACCAACCTCTCGCGCCGCTCCCAAGGTCTGATCCAGCGCCAGCTCTCGCTCATCTCCGAACTGGAGTCCCGCGAGGCCGACCCGGACCAGCTGTCCTCCCTGTTCAAGCTCGACCACCTCGCGACCCGCATGCGTCGTAACGGTGAGAACCTCCTCGTTCTCGCCGGTGAAGAGCCCGGCCGCCGCTGGACCCGCCCGGTCCCGCTGGTCGACGTGCTCCGCGCCGCCGCCTCCGAGGTGGAGCAGTACGAGCGCATCGAGCTGGCCTCGGTCCCCGCGACCCAGGTCGCGGGCCGGGTCGTCAACGACCTCGTACACCTGCTCGCCGAGCTCCTCGAGAACGCCACCTCGTTCTCCTCCCCGCAGACCAAGGTCAAGGTCACCGGTCACGCGCTGCCCGACGGCCGCGTGCTGATCGAGATCCACGACACCGGTATCGGCCTGTCCCCCGAGGACCTCGCCGCGATCAACGAGCGGCTCGCCTCGCCGCCCACCGTGGATGTCTCCGTCTCCCGGCGCATGGGCCTCTTCGTGGTCGGTCGTCTGTCGCAGCGCCACGGCATCCGCATCCAGCTGCGTCCGTCCGACTCGGGTGGCACCACCGCGCTCGTCATGCTCCCCGTCGATGTCGCCCAGGGCGGCAAGAAGGCCCCGGGCAAGCCGGGCCAGGGCGCTCCCGCCTCCGGCGGTCCGGCCGCCGCGCAGGCCTCGGCCGGACTCGCCGCGGCCCGCCGCGGTGGTGGCCAGGGTGGCGGTCCGTCCCTCGGGGCGGGTGCTCCCGCCGCAGGTGGCGGTCTCCTCGGTGCCCCGCCGCAGCGCGGGCAGGTCGGTGCGGGGCAGGGTCCGCGGGCCGCGCTGCCCGGCGGCAACCAGGGCGGTCGCCCGGGTGCGCCGGGTGGAGCGCGTGGGCCGCAGGGTCCGGGCAATCCGCAGCAGGGCAGGCCGGCCGGTGCCGGTGCGGGTGCCTTCGGGCAGAGCGCGCCGAACGCCCCGCAGGGCCTCCAGTCCGGCGGACCCGGTGCGCCCCAGAGCTTCGGCGACGGACCCGGCGCCCGCCACGGCGGCTTCGACTTCAGTGACAGCGCCCCCGCGGCCGCACCTCCGCAGCAGCCGCAGCCGTCGGGCAACAAGGGCGGTGGCCGCCGCAGGCCGCAGCTCCCGGGGCGCGGTGGTCCGCGTGCCGAGCTGCCCGGTGGCAGCCAGCAGCAGTCCAGGCCGAGCTGGAGCGACGAGAACGCACAGCCGCCCGTGCCGCGCGCGTCCCTCGACACCCCGCGCGGTCACGAGGAGCCCGACGCCACCTCGCGCATGCCGCGGATCGACGACCGGCAGGGCCCGGGGGCGACCTCGGAGATGCCGCGCATCGACAACCGTCAGGGCCCCGGTGCTCCGGCCTCCGCCGCTGCCACCTCGGAGTTCGCCCGCCCCGACTTCGACGCCCCGCGCCCCGGCGCGAACGCGCCGCAGAACGCCGGGCAGAACTCGGGTCAGTTCGTCCGTCCGGACGTCTTCGGCTCCGGGAGCACGGCTCCGGCCGGCCAGAACCCGTCCACCACGGGCCAGTTCGCCACCCCCGGTTACGGCAACGGCCAGGACCCCTCGTCCACCGGCCAGTTCGCCACGCCCGGCTACGGCAACTCCCAGGACCCGTCGTCCACGGGCCAGTTCGCACGGCCGGGTTACGGCAACGGTCAGGACCCCTCGTCCACCGGCCAGTTCGCGACGCCCGGCTACGGCAACCGCCAGGACCCGTCGTCCACCGGCCAGTTCCAGCAGCCGCAGGCCCCGCAGCGGCCCGCGCGTCCGCAGCAGCCCGAGGCGCTGCCGCCGGCGACCGGCCCGGGTGACGGACGTACGCCGCTGTACGACACGCTGGAGACCAACTGGTTCCACGGTCAGGCGAACGGTTCCCAGCACGGCGCTCAGAACGGCCCGCAGAACGGCGCCCAGAACGGCGTCCACAACAACGGCTCGCAGGCTCCGCAGCAACAGCCGCAGACCCCCGCAGCCCCTCAGCACCGGCCGGCCGCCGCACAGGCCCCCGCCTCCTGGCGCAGCACGCCGAACGACGACCTCGTCCGGCAGGCAGAACGCGTCCGTCAGCCGTCGGCGGGTGGGGTCACGACCTCAGGCCTGCCGCGCCGCGTCCCGCGAGCCAACCTCGTCGCGGGCACGGCACAGCAGCAACAGCACCAAAGCGGTCCGCAGGTCTCGCGTGCGCCCGATGACGTACGCGGCCGGCTGACCAATCTCCGTCGGGGCATTCAGCAGGGTCGCCAGGCCGGTACCGGCCAGACCGGCAGCTTCCCCAGCCCCACTCACCAGCAGGAGCGTTAGTTGAGTCAGATGAGCCAGGCCGCACAGAACCTGAACTGGTTGATCACCAACTTCGTGGACAACACCCCAGGGGTGTCCCACACCGTCGTCGTGTCCGCCGACGGGCTCCTTCTGGCGATGTCCGAAGGCTTCCCGCGCGATCGCGCCGACCAGCTCGCGGCCGTCGCCTCGGGGCTCACCTCGCTGACCGCCGGGGCATCCCGGATCTTCGAGGGCGGCACGGTGGCACAGACGGTTGTCGAGATGGAGCGCGGTTTCCTCTTCCTCATGTCCGTTTCGGATGGATCGTCCCTTGCGGTCCTCTCCCACCCGGAATGCGACATCGGCCTCGTCGGCTACGAGATGGCGCTGCTCGTCGACCGCGCGGGCGCCGTACTCACGCCGGACCTGCGCGCCGAGCTACAGGGAAGTCTGCTCCACTGAACCCCCTGGGTTCCAGAGAAAGCACGAAATCACCGTCCGGCCGCCACAATCCCCCCACCGGCCCCATTCAGACGGCACGACTGACCAACCTGCTGTCCCCCGCCCGGAGGATTCATGACACCGCCCACCGCCTCTCATGATCCGTACGCAGAGCCGTACGGGGACGAGGGCGACCAGCCGCTGGTACGTCCGTACGCGATGACCGGCGGCCGGACCAGGCCGCGGTACCAACTCGCCATCGAGGCGCTGATCAGCACTACGGCCGACCCCGCGCAGTTGATGGGGCTGCTCCCGGAGCACCAGCGAATCTGCCACCTGTGCCGTGAGGTCAAGTCGGTAGCGGAGGTGTCGGCCCTCCTGTCCATGCCGCTGGGTGTGGCCAGGATCCTCGTCGCGGACCTCGCGGAGGCCGGACTCGTCGCCATCCACCAGCCTGGCGGCGATGAGAACAACGGCGGCGCGCCGGACGTGACTTTGCTCGAAAGGGTGCTCAGTGGACTTCGCAAGCTCTGACGGAGGTCGGACGACCACCTCCGCGAAGATCGTGGTGGCGGGTGGCTTCGGCGTGGGCAAGACCACGTTCGTCGGCGCCGTCTCGGAGATCAACCCGCTGCGCACGGAGGCCGTCATGACGTCCGCGTCCGCGGGCATCGACGACCTCACCCACACCGGGGACAAGACCACCACGACGGTGGCCATGGACTTCGGCCGCATCACCCTCGACCAGGACCTGATCCTGTACCTCTTCGGTACGCCTGGTCAGGACCGCTTCTGGTTCATGTGGGACGACCTGGTCCGCGGCGCCATCGGTGCCGTGGTCCTGGTGGACACCCGCCGCCTCGCCGACTGCTTCCCGGCGGTCGACTACTTCGAGAACTCCGGGCTGCCGTTCGTCATCGCCCTCAACGGCTTCGACGGACACCAGCCCTACAATCCCGAAGAGGTGCGCGAGGCACTGCAGATCGGTCCGGACGCACCGATCATCACGACGGACGCCCGGCACCGCGCGGATGCCAAGAGTGCGCTGATCACGCTGGTCGAGCACGCTCTCATGGCACGTCTCAGGTAGCACTCAAGTCGACAGTTGTATAAGGCAGTTGTCGTAGACGCACTGGAGCCGACTGTGTCCTTTGACACGGTCGGCCACAGTGTTCATAACGTTTCGACATTGGATTCCACGGGCATCGACACGCATCGCGGTCACCCGGTGCCGCAGCGTTCACAAAAGCCCCGCCTTTTGGCGGGGCTCGCTCTTTATGACCGTTTTATCTGGGGGATGCGTCACCCGGAACCATCGGTTCCGAGTGTTTGGAAGGGCGCCGCCTGACGTGCTGGAATGCGCTGAACTGCCCGGTAGACAAGGGCGCTGGACACACCGCGGCACAACGTAGGTGCCGACGCCGAGAGGTTGTTGGTCGAGTGAGGCGAAGCAAGAACGGTCCCGAGCCGTCGGCACGGGGCAACTTCACCCCGCCGCCGCGCGGAGCGGCGCCCGTACAGGTGCCTGCCCCTGAGCCCCCGCCGGCGCCCGCGCCGAGCGGCGGCAGTCTGTCCCCCCGTAACTGGCGTGTGCCCACCAGGCTGAACGCGATCCTGCTCATACCCGTGCTGGTCGGCCTCGTCATGGGCGGCTTCCAGGTGAAGGGCTCGATCGACACCTGGCAGGAGGCCCGGGACGCCGAGAAGGTGGCGAAGATCGTGGCGGCCGCCGGCGCATACGCCGAGGCCCTGCTGAACGAGCGCGACGTCTCCGCCGAGCCTCTGCTGCTGGGCGATCGGAACGACGCGACGGTCAAGAAGGTTCGTGCCCTCACCGATGAGAAGGCCGACGCCTTCCACCAAGAAGTCATCGGGATGCCGGACACGGACGGGCTCGAGCGACGACTGAGCCTGGTGGAGGAGGCCGAGCCTCAGCTCGAGCAGATCCGCAAGACGGCGTTCACGAAGTCCATGGAGCCGGTGCAGACCGAAGAGGGCTACGTCGCCGTCGAGCACCTGCTCATGGAGTTCTCGAACGAGTTGGGCCTCGGTACCGGCAACATCACGAGCTACGGCCGTACCGTGTACGCCATCGCGCTGGCCAAGGGCGCCGAGTCGCTGCAGCGCTCGATCGGTACCCACCTGCTCGTCAAGCCCAGCACCAACGCGCAGAACTACGCGCGGCAGGTCACCTCCTTCACTTCGTACGCGTACCTGGAGAACGTCGCTCTTCAGGAGTACGTCTCCGGTGGAACCGAGCAGGACGCCACCCGGCTCACCACCGTGATGGAGCAGAAGACCGCGGAGGGCAAGAGCCGGCTCGCCGAGGCCAAGAGCAAGGCCGAGGCCGCGGGCCAGACCTTCGTGGCGCCGCCCTCGATGGACAAGATGTTCCAGGCGATCGCCAGTGGCGCCACGCCCACCGAGCTCGCCGCGAAGGGCATCACTCCCGCTACGTGGATGGCTGCCGCCACCCTCAAGTTCGAGGGCTACAGCGAGATCGAGAGCGACCTCATCGACCGAGCGGTCACCGACGCCGGCGACATCGCTTCCGACGCCCAGCGCGACGCCTACGTCAACGGCGCCATCGTCGTCATCGCCCTGCTCGCCGCGTTCATCCTCGCCGGGCTCATGGCACGCCAGATGAGCACCTCCATGCGGCAGCTGCGCAACGCGGCCTTCAGTGTCGCCGAGCAGCGCCTGCCGATGCTGGTCGACCAGCTCTCGCGCACCGACCCGGGCCGCGTCGACACCCGTGTCACGCCCATCCCGATCACCACCACGGACGAGATCGGCGAAGTCGCCCGCGCCTTCGACCAGGTCCACCGTGAGGCGGTCCGACTGGCCGCCGAGCAGGCGCTCCTGCGAGGCAACATCAACGCGATCTTCACCAACCTGTCGCGCCGCAACCAGTCGCTGATCGAGGGCCAGCTGACCCTGATCACCGACCTGGAGAACAACGAGGCCGACCCGGACCAGCTGGAGAACCTCTTCCGTCTGGACCACCTCGCGACCCGTATGCGCCGCAACGGCGAGAACCTCCTGGTCCTCGCCGGCGAGGAGCCCGGCCGCCGCTGGGACCAGCCGGTCCCGCTGGTCGACGTGCTGCGCGCCGCCTCCTCCGAGGTGGAGCAGTACGAGCGCATCGAGCTCTCCGGCGTCCCGGAGGCCGAGATCCACGGCCGCGCCGTGACCGACCTCGTGCACCTGCTCGCCGAGCTCCTGGAGAACGCCACCACGTTCTCCTCCCCGCAGACCAAGGTCCGCGTCACCGCGACCCGTCTCCCGGACGGCCGCATCATGGTCGAGATCCACGACAAGGGCATCGGCCTCACCGCCGAGGACTTCGCGGACATCAACCACAAGCTGGCCAACCCGCCGACCGTGGACGCCGCGATCTCGCAGCGCATGGGCCTGTTCGTGGTCGGCCGGCTGTCCGACCGGCACGGCATCCGCGTCCAGCTCCGCCCCTCGGGCGAGCAGGCCGGTACGACCTCCCTGGTCATGCTCCCCGACGCGATCACCCACGGTGGTGGCGGCGGCGAACAGCACCTGCAGCGCGACGAGTTCACCGTCTCGCAGATCATCCCGGAGCAGCAGGCCTTCCAGCCGGAGCCGGCCTTCCAGGCCCAGCAGCCGCTGCGCACCGCGGCCGAGCTCGGCTTCGACGACAGCCGCTACACGGAAGTCCCCGACGACATCCGCGAACTGGACCCCGTAGGCCGCTCGCTGATGCGCGAGGAGCGCCGTGCGGCCCTGGAGGCCCAGGCACAGGGCCAGCCGGAGGCCATCGAGGCCCCGCGGTACCAGGACGACTTCGAGGCGCCCCAGCAGGCCTACGACAACGGACAGCCCGGGTACGACAACGGCCGGCCCGCGTACGAGGAGCAGCAGGCGACGTACGACCAGCAGACGGCGTACGAGGAACCGCAGCAGGCGGCGTACGACGAGACGTACTTCCCGTCGAACGGCGGCTACCCGGAGCCCGGGTATGCGGAGCCGGTCCAGGGGGAGCACTCCGGGGCCCGTGGCGCCGCGCAGGACACCTTCTCCGGCTTCGAAAAGCCGTCCCACCAGGACGACTGGCCGCAGCAGGACGGTTACCAGAACGGTTACCGGTCCGAGTACGCTCCGGAAGCGGAATCCGCGCAGGCCACTGACGCAGGTGAGCAGGACCGCGTAGGCTTCAGCCGTCCGGGACCGGCACCTTCCGCCCCGCACGCGCTGACTGACGCCGGGCTGCCGCGCCGCGGATCCACCCCGAGCGGCACCAACGGCCAGCGGCCCGTCGGCCAGGGGTCCCAGGTAACGCCTGCGGTCACCCCGGGCAACGACGACTGGCGTTCGTCCAACGACGACCGCTGGCAGCGCGCCGAGCAGCTCAAGAAGCCCAAGGCGGGTGGAGTCACCTCTTCCGGCCTGCCGCGGCGGGTACCCAAGGCCAACCTGGTCGAGGGAACGGCGGAATCGACCCCACAGGGCGGCCCCCAGGTCTCCCGTGCTCCTGAGGACATCCGGGGCAGGCTGAGCAACCTGCGCCGCGGCGTGCAGCAGGGGCGCAATGCAGGTAGTGACACGAACGGCCAGGCCACCGGGAATCATCACGGTGGGCCTGACAGCACCTACAACCAGGAGCGTTAGTGTGAGCCCGATGAGCCAGGCGGCGCAGAACCTGAACTGGTTGATCACCAACTTCGTGGACAACACCCCTGGGGTGTCCCACACGGTGGTGGTCTCCGCCGACGGACTCCTTCTGGCGATGTCCGAAGGCTTTCCCCGTGACCGCGCCGACCAGCTCGCGGCCGTCGCGTCCGGTCTGACCTCGTTGACCGCGGGAGCCTCCCGCATCTTCGAGGGCGGCAGTGTGAACCAGACAGTTGTGGAGATGGAGCGAGGATTCCTCTTCATCATGTCCGTATCCGACGGTTCGTCACTCGCGGTCCTTGCACACCCCGAAGCGGACATCGGCCTCATCGGGTACGAGATGGCCCTTCTGGTGGACCGTGCAGGTACGGTCCTGACCCCGGACCTTCGAGCAGAGCTCCAAGGGAGCCTTCTCAACTAGCAGACAGACCGTGCGTTTTGGCGTCCCGTGGCCGTAAGGTTTCGGAACGCGGTCCCACAGTGATGGGTGCCCGGCACAGTCGGAGGAGGAGAAAGTGGCAACACCCCCAGGCGGTTCGTCTTCGGGCAACTGGTCGTACGGCCCCGGCCAGGGGCAGGGCCAGGGTGACGGTTCTCAGAACCCGAACCGGTTCAACTTCCCCTCCGCGCCCAGCCACCGTGGCCAGCCGTACGCGCCCCAGGGCCCCCAGGGTCCTGGTCCCACGCCGTACGACCAGCCGTCGGCGCCGCGCATCCAGCCTGTGCAACCGCAGCGACGCACCCCAGAGGCGGCGCCCGCGGGGTCTTCGAACAACCCTCTGGTGCGCCCGTACGCCATGACGGGCGGCCGCACCAGGCCCCGCTACCAGCTCGCCATCGAGGCGCTGGTGCACACCACCGCACAACCGCACCAGATGCAGGGCCAGTTGCCCGAACATCAGCGGATCTGCAACCTCTGCCGGGAGATCAAGTCGGTGGCCGAAATCTCGGCGCTGCTGACGATCCCTCTCGGCGTGGCCAGGATTCTCGTCGCCGACTTGGCGGAGGCGGGCCTGGTCGCCATCCATCAGCCCGGCGGCGACGAGAACGCCGGCGGCCAGCCAGACGTGACTTTGCTCGAAAGGGTGCTCAGTGGACTTCGCAAGCTCTAGCGGAGGGCCTTCCCGCTCCACCACGTCCGCGAAGATCGTGGTGGCGGGCGGCTTCGGCGTGGGCAAGACCACGTTCGTCGGCGCCGTCTCGGAGATCAACCCGCTGCGCACCGAGGCCGTGATGACGTCTGCTTCCGCGGGCATCGACGACCTCACGCACACCGGAGACAAGACGACGACCACCGTCGCCATGGACTTCGGTCGTATCACCCTGGACCAGGACCTGATCCTGTACCTGTTCGGCACCCCCGGCCAGGACCGCTTCTGGTTCATGTGGGACGACCTGGTCCGAGGCGCCATCGGCGCCATCGTTCTGGTCGACACCCGCCGTCTCGCCGACTGCTTCCCCGCGGTCGACTACTTCGAGAACAGCGGGCTGCCGTTCGTCATCGCCCTCAACGGCTTCGACGGAAACCAGCCGTACAACCCGGACGAGGTCCGGGAGGCGCTGCAGATCGGTCCGGACGCGCCGATCATCACGACGGACGCCCGGCACCGTGCGGACGCGAAGAGCGCGCTGATCACGCTGGTCGAGCACGCTCTCATGGCTCGCCTGCGCTAGCGCGTCCGCGCGACGAACGCAGAAGGGGCGCCCTCTCCATTCCGGTGGAGAGGGCGCCCCTTTCTTTCCTGGGACAGGGGAAGCTTCTTTCGTGGGACCTTTCATGGCACAGGGAAAGGGCCCGCTCCTCATGGAGCGGGCCCTTCCTCATGCTCGAGCGGCGCAGCCTAGCCGTGCCAGCTGTGCGGGGCGCGGAAGCCCGGCTCCCGCTCCAGGCGACGCCAGCCGGCCTTCGCTCGGCCGCGGTGGGTCGGGGTGGTGTCCGGCTGGGCGGCGGCGCGGGCCAGGAGGATGGCCGTGATGGCGGCGACTTCCTCGGGCTCGGCGTGGCCCTTCTCAACGCGGATGTCAGGGGTGTCCATAGGTTTCAGTCTCCGTGAGAGAGGTTTCCGCGGCACTGCCGCGGAGGATCCGCAGGGTTACTGCGGGGGGTTGCCGTGCTTGCGGGAGGGCAGGTCGGCGTGCTTGGTGTGCAGCATCGCCAGTGAGCGGATGAGGACTTCGCGGGTTTCGGCGGGGTCGATGACGTCGTCGACCAGGCCGCGTTCGGCCGCGTAGTAGGGGTGCATGAGCTCGGCCTTGTACTCCTTGACCATGCGTACGCGCATGGCCTCGGGGTCGGCGGCCTCGGCGATCTGCCGGCGGAAGATGACGTTGGCCGCGCCCTCCGCGCCCATCACCGCGATCTCGTTGGTGGGCCAGGCGTAGGTGAGGTCGGCCCCGATGGACTGGCTGTCCATGACGATGTAGGCACCTCCGTACGCCTTCCTGAGGATGAGCGAGATCCGCGGCACTGTCGCGTTGCAGTACGCGTACAGCAGCTTCGCGCCGTGCCGGATGATCCCGCCGTGCTCCTGGTCCACACCGGGGAGGAACCCGGGGACGTCCAGGAGGGTGACGATCGGAATGTTGAAAGCGTCGCACATCTGGACAAAGCGTGCAGCTTTTTCCGAGGCCTCGATGTCCAGGACGCCGGCGAGGGTCTGCGGCTGGTTGGCGACGATGCCCACCACCTGGCCGTCCAGGCGGGCCAGCACGCACATGATGTTGCGGGCCCAGCGCTCGTGGACCTCGAGGTAGTCGCCGTCGTCGACGAGCTCCTCGATGACCTTCGCCATGTCGTACGGGCGGTTGCCGTCCGCCGGGACCAGGTCCAGCAGGATCTCGCCGCGCCGGTCGGCCGGGTCCTCGGAGGCGACGCGCGGCGGGTTCTCGCGGTTGTTCTGCGGCAGCATCGACAGGAGGTAGCGCACCTCGGCGATGCAGGTCTCTTCGTCGTCGTACGCGAAGTGGCACACGCCGGAGGTCTCGGCGTGCACGTCCGCGCCGCCGAGGCCGTTCTGGGTGATCTCCTCGCCGGTGACCGCCTTGACGACGTCGGGGCCGGTGATGAACATCTGCGAGGTCTCACGGACCATGAACACGAAGTCCGTCAGGGCGGGCGAGTACGCCGCGCCGCCCGCGCACGGGCCGAGCATCACGCTGATCTGCGGGATGACCCCGGAGGCCTTGGTGTTGCGCTGGAAGATGCCGCCGTACCCGGCGAGGGCGCTGACGCCCTCCTGGATGCGGGCGCCCGCGCCGTCGTTGAGGGAGACCAGGGGCGCGCCGGCCGCGATGGCCATGTCCATGATCTTGTGGATCTTCGTGGCGTGCGCCTCGCCCAGCGCGCCGCCGAAGATCCGGAAGTCGTGCGCGTAGACGAAGACCGTCCGGCCCTCCACCGTGCCCCAGCCGGTGACCACACCGTCCGTGAACGGCTTCTTGGTCTCCAGCCCGAACCCGGTCGCCCGGTGCCGCCGCAACTGCTCGACCTCTCGGAAGGAGCCCGGGTCCACCAGCAGCTCGATACGCTCCCTGGCGGTCAGCTTGCCCTTGGCATGCTGGGCCTCGGTCGCCTTCTCGCTGGGGCCGCGCAGTGCCTCCACACGGATCGCGTGCAGCTCGGCCACGCGCCCGCGTGCGTCCGTGGGTTCGCCAGAGGGCTCGGCCTCATCCAAAACGGTCATGTAGCGACCATACGAAGTCAACCGAGTAAACCGGGCCGTCGACTCCGTACAGTCTCCGGCCCGTTTTCCTGGTACCCCTGAACAGAACCGTGACCGCATGCAAGCGATCTGACTGCTCAGAGGGCATGTGGCTTGTAGAGGTCACACAAAGCCGCCGACTGAGAGCCGCCTCACATTCGCGAGTCTCACATGCCATCCCTTGAGTGACAAATTGCCTCGATCGGCGGCCTGCCGCGAGTCGGCGGGGCGCCCCCGACGGCGACGAGCACCGAGAAGCGGGTCACCGAACCACGACGTAACGTCGTAAAACACATGGCAGATGAATGTTGAAACTTGAACGGAATAGGTCTAGAGTCACTCTCGTTGACCTCGTTGAACGTTCAACAAACTCCGCGTCGCGGCTTCCCCGGACGAAACCGCGACCCGTCCCCCTCAGGAGCACGTCATGGGCATCTTCGGCCGCAAGACCACCGACACCCCCGCCGCCACCACGACCCCCCCCGTCGTGAACCCCGATCTCGTGGCGCTCACCGGTGACTACACGATCGACCCGTCGCACTCGGCGATCGGTTTCGTCGCCCGTCACGCCATGGTGACGAACGTCAAGGGCACCTTCAAGGAGTTCGAGGGCACCCTCCACCTGGACGGTGCGGACCCGTCCAAATCCACCGCCACGATCAACGTCAAGATGGACAGCGTCGACACGCGCTCCGAGGACCGCGACAACCACCTCAAGAGCTCCGACTTCTTCAGGACCGACGAGTTCCCGACGATGACCTTCCGCTCCACCAAGGCGGAAGCGCTGGGCGGCGACGACTACCGGATCACCGGCGAACTGTCGATCCTCGGCATCACCAAGCCGCTCAGCATCGACCTGGAGTTCAACGGCTCGGCGAAGGACCCCTTCGGCAACGACCGTGTCGGCTTCGAGGGCAAGGCGGAGATCCTGCGCTCCGAGTGGGGCCTCACCTGGAACGCGGCCCTGGAGACCGGCGGCTTCCTCGTCTCCGACAAGATCAAGCTGACCTTCGACATCTCGGCGATCAAGAACGCGTGAGCCCTCGACTCACGCCGGTCGGCCCTCTGGCCGACACCGCGAGCGCGCCCGCCCTTTAGGGCCTGTCCGGCGGATCATGCCGCAGACGCGGGGCTGATCAGGCGCCGTTGCTTTCCTGCGACCTGTTCCGCCGGACAGGCCCTAACTCCCCCGTACCGGGAGGGCGGGCGCTCCGCCGCGCTCGCACCTGCCCCGGCCCGACGGCCTTCACTCCGGCCATTGGTGCCCATTGGCCGAAATGCACAGGTAATTCCCGACCGGGCTCGCGATCACGTCACGCGCTGCCCTGCTCCAGCCGGGCGACCACGTTCCGCAGTCGCGCCGCCCTGCTCTCGGCGCTCCTCGCCCTCAACAGGCCCACCATGGCCATGTATCGATCCGTCCTGCCGAGCTGCTCGAAGAAGCGCTTCGCGCGGGGGCTTCGTTCGAGTGCGGCCGCCAGATCGTCCGGCACGGTGGCGTTCTTCTGCGACTCGTACGCCGCCTCCCACCGCCCGTCCACCTTCGCGGCGTTCACCTCCGCGAGCCCGGCGGGCCGCATCCGCCCGGCGGCGGCCAGTTCCTCGACCCTGCGTACGTTCACCATTGACCAGAGGCTGCCCGGCCTGCGCGGGGTGATCCGTTGCAGGAAGTACGACGCGTCGAGGCCTCTGCGATGACCGGTGATCCAGCCGTGGCAGAGCGCCACGTCATTGACTTCCCCCGCCGTGACCGAGGTCCGACCAGACCCCTTCTTGGCGATCTCGACCCACACCCCCGAGCGCAGTCCGGGGTGCGCCGCCAACCAGGCGTCCAACTGGGCGGCGTCTTCGAAGGCCCTGAATTCAGCGTCGTCCACACCGGCGAGAGTCTTCATGGGGGCACGGTATTCCCGTACTAGGTCAGTTTCCGTCCTAAAGGCCTCGGCTCACTCACTCTCGTACAGCCGCGCCAGATCTACGAGAATCACCTCGTCCCGATCGGCCGCGGCCCGCAGATCGTCCGTAAACCCGGCACCGCTGTAACAGGCGAGCCGGACGGCCGACGTATCGACGCCACGCTGCGCGAGCAGCGACGCGGCATGCCGCAGCCGCTCGAGATGGCCGAGGCCCATGACCTGGTCCCACTTGGCCTCACCGAGCGACAGCAGCACGCCGTTGTCCTGGCCACCGCGCCACGCACGACCACGTCGATTTCATGGCTCGTACGATCTCCCTGGTCCGGAACCGTGCCGTACGAGACGTCGATCGGCATGCCGCCGAACGTGTCCGGCGACGCGAAGTGAGCCACCCACTCACGGCATACCTGCTCGAAGCCCTCCGGCCCCGTCCTCACCCTCTCCCCCGCGACCTGGAGCGTGTTCCTTGAGCGCGTCGCAGACTAGGCAGACCAGGCAGATCGACTGGATCGGCATCGCCTCGTACGGGAACGTGCCGGGGCGCCCGCTCCCCTTGGTGGCCGTTCGCGCTTGACTGCGTGAGCGGGGGATCGACTGGATGCCGTTCGTATTGGACGAGCTTCGGTGGGATCTCGCTTGTGGGCGTGGGCCCGACGGGCACTGGTGGGGGTGGATCACCGTGTACGTGGCGGCGGACGCGTTGTGGCGGCTCGGGCTGCATCCCGATCAGGCGACCGGCGGAGCCAACCGGTCCTCTCCTCCCGGCTGGTGGCATGCCGCCGGCGAGCGTCATGCCCTTGGGAGGTGGCCCACGGCCGACCCCATGGAATAACCCGAGGCGGCGCACCCGCCCTGTCGCTAGCCTCCGGGCATGACCTGGTTGCCTGCTGACTTCGTTCACCCGCTGCGTGTTGAGCTGCCGGGTGGATATCACTTGCGGCCGGTCACCGGGGCCGATGCGGCCATGGACTATCCGGTCGTCATGGGGTCGCGCGAGCGGTTGTGGTCCATTTTCGGTGAGGCCTGGGGGTGGCCCGCCGAGACCATGACCTACGAGGCGAACCAGAAGGATCTGGAGCGGCACGAGGCCGAGATCGCCACTCACGAGTCTTTCAACTACGTCTTGCTCGATGAGTCGGGCACCGGCGAGTTCGGGTGCGTGTACATCGATCCTCCGGAGAAGGCCGGCGCCGACGCCGAGATCTCCTGGTGGGTGGTGGACGAGCGCGTGGGGTCCGAACTGGAGCGGGATCTGGACTCGTTCGTGCCCCGGTGGATCGACGAGGCGTGGCCCTTCGAGCGGCCTCGGTTCATCGGGCGTGATCTGTCGTGGCGGGAGTGGCTGGGGCTGGCGGACGCCGACGCCGGTGAGTGACCTACGCGCCCCGCCGCCTGAACATCGCGCCGCCGAGAAAGAACACCCCTGGCACGTACGCCGCCAGTACCCCCAGCCCCGGCCATGGGCCGATGAGCAGGCGGGCCAGGTTTCGCGTCGCCTGGATGGCGGGGCCCGCCGGCATCGGGGCCCAGGTGCGGTCCTTCCAGGTGGGCGAGCCCAGGAGGTTGGCGAGGAGCGGCGTAGAGCAGGCCCAGGCCTGTGGTGATCGCCGCGGCGCTGTCTCGCAGCAGTACTGCCAGGCCCAGGCCCAGGAGGGCTATGAGGATCAGGCAGAGGGTGGAACCGAGGGCGACGCGGAGGGTGGTGGTGTCAGTGAGGGAGAGAAGGGGGTAGCCCTCCTCGGGGGTGAAGTCGGCGAGGAGACGGTGAAGACGCACGTCAGCCGCATCCTGTCGAAGCTCGCGCTGCGGGACCGTACGCAGGCCGTGATCACGGCGTACGAGTCGGGGCTGGTCGTGCCGCGGATGTCGTGAACTGCCTGGCCGGATTTCACCCCTTGTGTGAGGCGTCACAGCGTTCTCATAATCCAGCAACAGAATTTGACCAGTCCATGCCAGCAAAGGGGCGATTCTTTGCGCCCATTTGGCATGCTCCCGACATTTCAGCGCCCGTGGTTCCCCGACCTGTATGTCAAACCCCCCACGGAAGGCATCACGTTGAAGTCTCTCCTCACGGCGTTCAAGAGATTCGCGGTCCTCGGTGCGGCCGCTCTCGCGATCGTCAGCCTTCAGCCCGTTTCCGCCGCACAGGCCGCCCCGTCGCCGGTCGTCGGCGGAACCCGTGCCGCGCAGGGCGAGTTCCCGTTCATGGTCCGGCTCTCCATGGGCTGTGGCGGCGCGCTCTACACCCAGCAGATCGTGCTCACCGCCGCGCACTGTGTGAGCGGCACCGGCGCCAACACCAGCATCACCGCCACCGCCGGTGTCGTGGACCTGCAGTCCACCACCGGCCGGGTCCAGGTCCGTTCCACGTACGTCTACCGGGCCCCCGGCTACAACGGCAACGGCAAGGACTGGGCGCTCATCAAGCTCGCCTCGCCGATCAACCTGCCGACGCTGAAGATCGCCACCACCACGCAGTACAACACCGGCACCTTCACCGTCGCCGGCTGGGGTTCGGCCTCCGAGGGCGGCGCCCAGCAGCGCTACCTGCTCAAGGCCACCGTGCCGTTCGTGAGCGACGCGACCTGCCGCACCTACAGCGGCTACAGCGGCCTCGTCGCGGGCGACGAGATCTGCGCCGGCTACGCGGCGGGCGGGGTCGACACCTGCCAGGGCGACTCCGGCGGCCCCATGTTCCGCAGGGACTCCGCCAACGCCTGGATCCAGGTCGGCATAGTCAGCTGGGGCATCGGCTGCGCCCGGCCCAACGCCCCCGGCGTGTACTCGGAGGTCTCCACCTTCGCCTCCGCGATCGCCTCGGCGGCGGCCTCTCTCTGACTTCCGCCTCGTAGAAACCTCGCATGACCTCGTACCACGCCGTACGACGTCCACGGGCCCGGTGCTGCCAAGCGCCGGGCCCGTGCCCGTGCCCGTCCCGCGCGGCGGCAGCGGGCATGACGGCCAAGCCGACTTCCGGAGCCGACCCGGTCAGCCTGGCAGGTCGGACAGGTCCTCGTCACTGAGAGGGAGACCCCCACCGGCCGTGAGTACACCGTGACGACGTCGCAGAACGTGGTCGACGGCGTCCTCTCGCTGTTCCAGGCAATCTTGGACAACTCCGTCGATCTCGACACCTATCTGCGCAGCGACGTCCCCACCTCGATGCCGACAGCCGCGTGATCCTCAAAGCCCTCGGTTCGGGACGCACCGACGAATCGGCGGCCGAGCGGCTCGACGTCTCGCTGCGCACCTACCGACGGCGCGTGGCCGAGCTGATGGCCAAGCTCGAGGCCGACTCCCGCTTCCAGGCCGGGCTGGGTGGGCGAGCTGGGACTACCCCGCTAACCGTAGTGATCGCATACCTCAGCCGTCTGCACACCTGAGGAACGCCCTCCAGAGGCAACCGCTAGAAACCTCCGCCGAAGTCCCCGCCGCCCCCGAAGTCCCCTCCCCCGCCCCCTCCGCCGCCGTAGTCGCCGGGGTCGAAGTCCGCGCCGGAGACGTCGCCGCCCTCGTATCCGCCGGCGCCGAAGTCGCCGTATCCGGAGCCGTAGTCGGACGCGTACGTCGGGGTGGCCATCATGCCGCCGAGCATCGTGCCGATCAGCAGGCCGGGCAGGATGCCGCCGCCGAAGTAGCCGCCCGCCCAGGGGCCGTAGGCCGGGCCCGCGTCCCAGTACGGGCGGCGGCCGGAGTCGGTGTCCACCTCGCGGATCATGGGGTCGTGGCCGTCGGCCAGCCGGGCCTGATCGGCCGCGCAGACCGGAACCTCGCGGGATGCGCCGCCCGACGGCGTCCACGTCGCGTCGGCGACCGACGGACCGTGCCGGGGGTCGAAGAAGCAGGGCGCCCGGCGCTCGGGCAGCGGCCTGGCCTCGCGGCGGGCGGCAAGCTGGGCGAGCGAGAAGCGGCCGTCCTCCAGGGCCTCGGTGACGGCGCGCACATCCTCCGGTTTCTGCGCCTGAGCCATGTACCTCTTCGCCTTCTCGTAGCCGTCCAGCGCGTGCTCGTAGTCCGCGCGCATCGCGTCGTCCGCGCCCGGCTCTCCCGGCTGGAAGTCGAGACGGTCCAGCTCCTCGCCGAAGGCGGTGATGTCCTCGTCGACCACGACCCGCAGCTTCTCCAGCGCCGCCCGCTGCTCCTCCTCCTTACGGCGCCGGGTGCGGCGTACGAGCGTGTACGCGCCGGCGCTACTGGCCACGAGCAGCGCGCCGACGGTGATCAGCCCGGTGGAGGAGACCCCGCTCCCGCTGTCGCCGGAGTCCCAGCCGGTGGGCGCCGAGCCGCCCATGTTGGTGAGGGCGCGCTCGGTGAAGTCGTCGAGCTGGGTGGCCACGGCCTCGCCCTGCACGCTGGTGACGAGGTTCTGCACGGCGGTGCGCGGCAGGACGGAGGCGTCGGCCTTCGCGTCGAAGCGGTCGCCGAGGCGGACCGCGTACAGGCCCGTGATGCCGGTGGCGGTGCGCAGGTCGTTGAAGAGGTTCTCCGTCGGGAAGTCCGCGGGCAGCACCGCCACGAAGAGCGGCTTGTCCGCGTCCTCGATCTTCTTCGCGAGGTCGTCGGCATCGGCCTTCGACAGCTGCCCGGACGCGGCCGGGTCGACGTAGACGGGGCTCTCGCGGAGGGCGTCGGCGATCTCGGAGACGCTCGTGGCCGCGGGGAGGCTCGTGGCCGCGGGAAGGCCCATGGCAGCCGAGGCGCGCGGGGAGCCGGCCGACAGCACGGCCGCAGCGGCCAGGGCGGCGAGCAGCAGCGCGGCCAGCAGCCACGACAGCCATCGGTTCCGTCCGGCGACCTTCATAACTCGAAAATACCCGAAAATATCCTAAAGCGGTCATTTAAACGGGTCGATGTGCAGGTAAACCGGTGGGTGTGCAGGCCGCGCACGCACACCCACCGGATCCGCTGTCTCAGGCCGCCCGATAAGCCGCCGTGAGCTTCTCCACCGCCGCTCCGTACCGGCCCGTCAGCAGCAGATGGTCCGCGTCGGCGAAGGGCTTCGCCGACGCCGCCGTGAGGTTCTGGCCCACCCTCTGCTGCACGATCAGCCGCGCCTTGCTGACGAGCGCGCGGCCTGCCTCCTCCGCGCCGGTCCTCTCGGCCACGGCGGCCGCGATCCCGAGCGCCTTGAGGGTGGCGCTCCCGCCCTCCGGCACCTTCGTCAGCGTCGTCAGCCCCCAGCCGTACGGGAACTGCGGATCGTACGACGCGTCGCCGACGTTGATCGGCAGCTGGGCCTCCGACTTGGGCCAGGTGACGGGGAGCTGACCGGTGAAGGCCCGCTTGCCGTACAGCACGTCCGCCACGCCGTCGCCCTCGGTGCCCGGCAGCCAGGAGGCGACGAGCGCGTCGATGTCGCCGAGCCGGTCCCCGATGAGCTGCGGGCGCCCGGACACGATCAGCACCGCGCACTTCATGGCGCCGCACACCTTGTCCACGGCGGCCTTGTCGGCGGCGGTCAGCACCAGATCATTGCCATTGCCGACATCGCCGACGCCCTCGGCGTACGGGGTCTCGCCGACGACGACCACACCCACGTCGTAACCGCCGGTGGGCGCCGAGGCGTCCTTCGAGTAGGTGACGTCACCGCCCGCGCGCCGCATCCCCTCCAGGATCGTCGTGCCGTCGGTGATCTTTCCGGACGAGCCCTGCCAGGTGATGGTCCAGCCGCCGGTCTGGTTGCCGATGTCATCGGCGTTGGACCCGGCGACGTACACCTTCTGGGACTTCTTGAGAGGCAGTACGCCGCCCGCGTTCTTGAGGAGGACCTGCGACTCGGCCGCCGCCTCGCGGGCCACGGCCCGGTGTTCGGGCGAGCCGATGTCGGACGCGCCGCTGGTGTCGGCGTACGGCTGCTCGAAGAGGCCGAGCTTGAACTTCTGCGTGAGGATGCGCGCTACGGCGTCGTCCACGCGCTCCTCGCTGATCCGCCCGGCCTGGACCTCGTCGATCAACGTCGTGCGGAAGTCCTTGTACGCGTACGGGACCATGATCATGTCGAGGCCCGCGTTGATGGATGTACGGACGTCGGAGGCGTAGTCGCCGGGGATCTGGTCGATGCCCGCCCAGTCGCTGATGACGAAGCCGTCGAAGTCCATCTCGTCCTTCAACACCCCGTTGATGAGCGCCGCGTTGGCGTGCATCTTCACCGGGCCCGCGTCGTCGCCGAGGATGTCGAGCGATGAGTACGAAGGCATGACCGAGCCTACGCCGCGGTCCACGGCGTCCTGGTACGGCGCGAGGTGCACGGCCTCCAGCTCCTGCTGGGTGACCTTGGTGATGCCCTGGTCGATGGTGTACGAGCCCGAGGTGGACGAGCCGTACTCGGTGCCGCCGTCGCCGACGAAGTGCTTGGCGGTGGCGAGCACCTTGTCGCTGTCGCTCAGGTCCTTGCCGTTCGCGCGGCCTTGGAGGCCCTGGATGATCGTTTCCATGGACTCGACGAGGGCCGGGTCCTCGCCGAAGGACTCGTAACTGCGGCCCCAGCGTTCGTCGCGGGTCACGCACAGGCAGGGCGCGAAGTCCCATGGGATGCCGGTGGCGCGGACCTCGGCGGCGGTCACCGCGCCGGTCTCCTGGGCGAGCTGGGGATCACGGGTGGCGCCGATGCCGATGTTGTGCGGCATGACCGTCGCGCCGACGAGGTTGTTGTGACCGTGCACCGCGTCCACGCCGTAGATCAGCGGGATCTGGAACCGCGTCGCCTGCGCCCGGAGCTGGAAGGAGTCGATCATCTTCGCCCACGCCTCGGGGGTGTTGGGCGTGGGGGTCGAGCCGCCGCCGGAGAGGAGCGAACCGAGGGCGTACGTCGCGATGTCGCCCTGCGAGGTGATCGCGCCCCGCTCGGCCTGGGTCATCTGACCGGCCTTCTCCTCCAGGGACAGCCGGGAGACGAGGTCGGCGACGCGCTTCTTCACCGACAACTTCGGGTCCAGGTACGGGAGTCCGTGGGCGTCGACGACGACCTGCGGGGTCTCGACCGGGGCCTTGGCTCCCGTGACCGTCAGCTTCAGGGGGATCGTTTCGGCGGACTCCCCGGACCTGTCCTTGAGGGTGGTCACGGAGACGGTGCGCGAGGTGCCGGAGGCCGTGCCCGCCGGGAAGGTGATCGAGCCCTTGACGGGTTTGTAGTCCTTGCCGGAGTCTGCGGTGCCGCCGGCCGTCTCGTACGCGACGGTCACCGGCTCGTCGAGCGGGACGGCGCCGGTGGTGGCGACGGAGACCTTGACGTCGGCCTTGCCGCCCTCCTTGACCGGGTAGACCGCGGAGTCGGTGATGACGCTCGCGCGCAGCGCCGGGTCGGCGGTGCCGTACAGCTCCACGTCGTCGATGGCGAACTGGCCCTTGAGGCCGACGGGAAGCGTGACGGAGTAGCCCCACATCTCCGTGAGGCCGAGGATCTGGTCGATGCCGCCCACGGGCTGATAGTCCGTGCGATAGGCGAAGTCGGTGAAGGGGATCTCGATCTGTTTCCAGCCGGTGAAGTCGTCCGTGAAGGACGTCGTCCACAGCTCGGAGGCGCCGCCGTTCGCGCCGCCGTCCTTGATCTCGAAGGGGATCTTCTTGCCGTTGCTCTGGCCGTCCCACCAGAAGCGGATGCCCTTGTGCGCGGACCAGTCGTGGGCCGGCTGACCGGAGGCGAAGTCGTGACTGAAGCCGCCGTAGCCGCTGATGTCGTAGGCGCCGGCGAGGACCTTGGCGCCTTCGGGGGCGTCGGCGCGGTCGGTCAGGGCCAGTTGGGGCGGATCGTCGGTGTCGCCGCCCCACGTGAAGATGCCTTCGGCGGGCGGATTCGCGAACGGGACCTCACCCTCGAAGGCGTCGACGGGGACAGGAGGCGGGTCGTCGGCTCCGGCGGCGGCCGACGCGGAGGCCAGGGGCAGCAGCCCGGTGAGCAAGGCGGCGGACACGAGCAGGGCGGTTCTTCGCATGGACCTTCCCTCGACTCTCGTTGATCCTCTTGGTTCCTCTTGGTTCCTGTTGTAAATCGTCTTCAGCGTTCTTGAGTAGTCGTCAGTGCCCTTTAGTACTCTTACGACTTAGATCACGCCGTGAGTTAACTGGCGTCCCGGCAAACCGTCAAGACCTCACGTCAGAACCGGTACACGGGCAATTGACGGCCGTATCAGGGCCGTTGTCCCTTCAGTCTCTGAACGCGCAACCCCTTGACGCGCGTCCGCGGCCGTCATTTACTCACGCCTCGCACGCCCATCCCCCACCTCCAGAAGGGCCGCGCACCCATGAGCCCCACGAGCACGGCAAGATCCCTGAAGAGAACCGGCCGAGCGGCCCGGCTGCTCGTCGCCGGGCTGTTGACGACGGCCGGACTCGGCGCCGTCGGCAGCGTTCCCGCGCACGCGGCGGGCGAACAGGTCACCGCCTACCTGACCACGACGGACGACACCGGCGGCCGCCATGTCGTACGCGGATTGCAGCCGCAAACTCCCTTCGCCTTCCAGGCGGGCAGTGGCGGAACCGGCGACAACATCACCGTGGACGAGAACACCCGGTACCAGACGTTCACCGGCGGCGGCGCCTCCTTCACCGACACCGCCGCCTGGCTGATGAACAGCAGCGGGGCGCTGACACCGGCCGCCCGCAACGCCGCGATGACGAAACTGTTCTCACCGACGGACGGGATCGGGCTGTCGTTCGTACGCAATCCGATGGGCGCGTCGGACCTCGCGCGGTACGGGTACTCGTACGACGACGTGCCGGCCGGCCAGACGGACCCGACCCTCGCCCAGTTCTCCATCGCACACGACCTGGCCGACGTCGTGCCGCTGACCAAGCAGGCGCGCCAGCTCAATCCCGCACTGACCGTGATGGCCTCGCCGTGGACGGCGCCGGCCTGGATGAAGGACAGCGGGTCGCTCAACGGCGGCTGGCTGAAGGCGGAGAACTACGGGGCCTATGCCTCGTACTTCGTGAAGTACCTGCAGGCGTACCAGGCTCAGGGCGTGCCCGTCTCGTATGTCACCGTGCAGAACGAGCCGACGTGCTGCTCCGGGTACCCGTCGATGAGCTGGAACGCTTCCGGTCTCGCCTACTTCACCAAGAGCGAGCTGCTGCCGAAGCTCCAGGCGGCGGGGCTGTCGACCAAGGTCCTCGCCCATGACTGGAACTGGGACGTGTACGACTCGTACGCCGCCTCGACGGTCGACGACGCGGCGGTCCGTACGCACCCGAACTTCGGCGGGGTCGCGTGGCACGGCTACGGCGGTGACGTCACCAAGCAGACCAGCGTCCACAACCAGTACCCCACGCTTGACGCCTTCGGAACCGAGCACTCCGGTGGCACCTGGATCGCCAACCAGCAGCGCGAGGACATGCTCAACATCGTCGACTACACCCGGAACTGGGCGAAGTCGGTGACGAAGTGGTCGCTGGCCGTGGACCAGAACATGGGGCCGCACAACGGTGGCTGCGGCACCTGCACCGGTCTCGTCACCGTCCACAACGGTGATGCGCAGAGCGGGCAGGTCGACTACACCATCGAGTACTACACGATGGGGCACCTCACGAAGTTCGTGAAGCCGGGCGCTCAGCGCATCGCCTCCACTGCGAGCACGTCCGTGCCGAATGTCGCGTGGCGGAACCCGGACGGGTCGAAGGCGCTGATCGCGTACAACGACGCGTCCACCGCGAAGACGGTGACGATCAACTGGGGCTCGCAGCACGCGACCTACTCGCTTCCCGGCAAGACCTCGGCGACCTTTACCTGGTCCGGGACGCAGGCCGGTGGCGGCGACCAGAGCGGGGCCTTTGTGGGGCTGGCAGGCAAGTGCCTTGATGTGGCGGGTGGTTCGTCGGCCAACGGGACCGCCGTGCAGCTCTACGACTGCAACGGCTCGACCGCGCAGAACTGGACGGTCAAGGCCGACGGGTCGGTTCAGGCCCTCGGGAAGTGCCTTGACGTCACCTCGGCGTCCACCGCTGACGGTGCGCAGCTTCAGCTCTACGACTGCAACGGGACGGGGGCTCAGCGGTGGTCGTACAACTCCGCCACCGGGGATGTCGTCAATACCGCGGCGAACAAGTGCCTTGATGTGACCGGGAATTCGTCGGCGAACGGGGCTCGGGCGCAGATCTGGAGCTGCACGGGGGCTGCCAACCAGAAGTGGCATCTTCAGTAAGGGGTGCGGGCGGGGGTGGGGGGATTTTTTCGCCCCCTCCGCCCCTACCCGTCCCTTGTTCCTGGGGCTCCGCCCCAGACCCCGCTCCTCAAACGCCGGAGGGGCTGAAAATCACTCGGCCGGCTCGACCCCCGCCCGCAGCAGACCGTACGTGTACGCGTCCTCCAGGGCCTGCCAGGACGCGGCGATCACGTTCTCCGCGACGCCGACCGTGGACCATTCGCCGGCGCCGTCCGAGGTGGAGATCAGCACGCGGGTCGTGGACTGGGTGCCGTGCTTGCCCTCCAGGATGCGGACCTTGTAGTCCACCAGCTCCAGCTTGGCGAGCTGGGGGTAGATCTTCTCCAGGGCGACGCGCAGGGCACGGTCGAGGGCGTTCACCGGGCCGTTGCCCTCCGCCGTCGCGACGATGCGCTCGCCCTTGGCGTAGAGCTTGACCGTGGCCTCGTTGGCGTGGGTTCCGTCGGGACGGTCCTCGACGATCGCCCGCCAGGACTCCACCTGGAAGTACGTGCGGGCCCGGCCCTCGGCCTCCTCGCGGAGCAGCAGCTCGAAGCTGGCGTCCGCTGCCTCGTACGTGTAGCCCTTCAGCTCGCGTTCCTTGACGCGCTCCACGACCCGGCCCACCAGCTCGCGATCACCGCTGATGTCGACGCCGAGCTCCTTGCCCTTGAGCTCGATCGACGCGCGGCCCGCCATGTCGGAGACCAGCATCCGCATGGTGTTGCCGACCCGCTCGGGGTCGATGTGCTGGTAGAGGTCCGGGTCGACCTTGATCGCGGAGGCGTGCAGACCGGCCTTGTGCGCGAAGGCCGAGACACCGACGTACGGCTGGTGCGTGGAGGGGGTCAGGTTCACCACCTCGGCGATCGCGTGCGAGATCCTCGTCATCTCGCGCAGGGAGCCGTCGGGCAGGACCTTCTTGCCGTACTTCAGTTCCAGGGCCGCCACGACCGGGAAGAGGTTCGAGTTGCCGACCCGCTCGCCGTAGCCGTTCGCCGTGCACTGGACGTGGGTCGCGCCCGCGTCCACCGCCGCCAGGGTGTTCGCGACCGCGCAGCCCGTGTCGTCCTGGGCGTGCATGCCGAGCCGGGCACCGGTGTCCGCGAGGACCGTGCCGACGACCGCCTGGACCTGGGCCGGGAGCATGCCGCCGTTGGTGTCGCACAGGATGACGACGTCGGCGCCCGCGTCGGAGGCGGCCCGTACGACGGCCTTCGCGTACTCCGGGTTCGCCCGGTAGCCGTCGAAGAAGTGCTCGCAGTCGACGAACACGCGGCGGCCCTGCGAACGCAGGTACGAGACGGTGTCGCGGACCATCTCGAGGTTCTCGTCGAGGGTGGTGCGCAGGGCCAGCTCGACATGGCGGTCATGGGACTTGGCCACCAGGGTGATCACCTGGGCGCCGGAGTCCAGCAGCGCCTTGACCTGCGGGTCCTCGCTCGCCTTGCCCCCGGCCCGGCGGGTCGCGCCGAACGCCACCAACTGGGCGTGCTTGAAGTCGATCTCCTGCTGGGCGCGGGCGAAGAACTCGGTGTCGCGCGGGTTGGCGCCCGGCCAGCCGCCCTCGATGAAGCCCACCCCGAAGTCGTCCAGGTGCCGTGCGATGGCCAGCTTGTCCGCCACGGTGAGGTTGATGCCCTCACGCTGCGCACCGTCGCGCAGGGTCGTGTCGAAGACGTGGAACGAATCGTCGAGCTCGCTGGTTTCGGTCATGGTCTCTGGCTCCTGTGTTGGATCTCGGTCTGTACCGGAATGACCGGCTCCACCATCCCCCAATGATCCCTCGCGCTCCCTTCCCGGCTTGCGGTGGGCCAGGAAAACGAAAAACCTCTCGCGGGTGCGAGAGGTCTGCGCGCGGGTCGAGGATGACGGTGCCCGCCCGTACGTGGTGGTACGTGGCGGTCACTGCGGACCGGCGCGCCTGCTGCCAATAATCGTGGCGAACGAGAGCACGGGGGCAGTCTGGCACAAGCTCCACCCCCGGGCCCATATCGTCTCAGGATGCGAGCCGCGCCTCGGGCTCCGAGGTCGGCTTGTGGCCCTGCCCGACCCGGTTCAGGTCCAGGTCGCGCGTCTCGCGCATACCGACGTACACCACCAGCGACACCGCCGCGCAACCCGCCACGTACCAGTAGAAGCCGGACTCGACGCCCGCGTCCTTGAACCACAGGGCGACGTATTCGGCCGTGCCGCCGAAGAGGGCGTTGGCGATGGCGTACGGGAGGGCGACGCCGAGGGCACGGACGCCGGTCGGGAAGAGCTCGGCCTTCACGCAGGCGTTGATCGAGGTGTAGCCCGTGACCACGACCAGGGCCAGCAGAGCCAGTCCCAACGCGGGCCAGAAGCCTCCCACGTGCTTCAGCATCGTCATGATCGGGACTGTCAGGAAGGTCGAGCCGACCGCGAAGGTGATCAGCAGCGGGCGGCGGCCGATGCGGTCGGAGAGGTGGCCGGCGAGCGGCTGCAGACAGGCGAAGACGATCAGCGCGGAGAAGGAGACGAGGGTCGCGGTCTCCTTCGGCAGGCCCGCCGAGTTCGACAGGTACTTCGTCAGATACGTGGTGTACGTGTAGTACGCGACCGTGCCGCCCATCGTGAGCGCGATGACCAGGAAGGCCTCGCGCCGGTACTGCCACAGCGCGCGCACTGTGCCCCGCTCCGCGCCGGACGCCGTCTCCCCGCCGGACGCGGCCTCCTCGTACACCTCCGTCTCCAGCATCGTGCGCCGCAGATAGAAGACGACCGCGGCGCCGAGCGCGCCCACCACGAAGGGGATGCGCCAGCCCCAGCTGTGCAGGGCGCCGTCCGACAGGGTGCGCTGGAGGATGATCAGCAGACCGAGGCCGAGGATCTGACCCACCGTCATCGACACGTACTGGAAGCTGGACGCGAGGCCGCGCCGCTTCGGGTCGGAGGCCTCGGTGAGGTAGGTCGCGCTGGCCGCGTACTCGCCACCCACCGACAGCCCTTGCAACAGGCGTGCGATGAGGAGGACGACCGCGCCGCCGTAGCCCGCCACCGCGTAGGTCGGCGCGAAGGCGATGAGGACGGCCGACAGCGACATCAGGGTGACGGTCAGCGTCAGCGCGGTCTTGCGGCCTCTACGGTCGGCGACCCGGCCGAGCAGCCAGCCGCCGACCGGGCGCATGAAGAAGCCGACCGCGAAGATGCCCGCGGTGTTCATGAGCTGTGCGGTGGGGTTCCCGTCCGGGAAGAACGCCCCGGCGAAGTACGTCGCGAAGCTCGCGTACACGAACCAGTCGAACCACTCCACCATGTTGCCGGCCGAGCCGACCCAGATCTTCTTCCAGTGCTCTCGTCCCATGAGCCGTAACGTGCCCGTTGCGCACGGTCACCACAAGGGTGCCTCGAGTTTCGTTCATTGCGTTCACGACAGTTTGCGTACGAAGACGTCCTGGGCGTCGTTCGCGTCGCCCCCCGTGATGAGCGTGGCATCACTCGTGGTGAAGGCGATCCGGCGCGCGTCGGCCGCGACCGCGCCGGGCGCCACCTCGGCCGAAGCTGTGCCGCCCGTCGTGTCCGGGGTCACCAGCACCGTCGTTCCGGTCTTCACGTCGCCGGTGCGCAGGTCGCGTACGAACACGTTGGAGACGTTGTCCGTATCGCCGCGTACCAGGTCCGACGCGGTCGAGGCGAAGGCCGTGTACCGGCCGTCGCGGCTGATCACGGCCGCCGACGACGAGGCGTTGCCCGCCTTCCCTGCGGGTGTGACGCTGACGGGCTCGGTGTGCGCGGCCCGGGGTACGGCGCTCGCCGCCGCTCCGGTCAGGGCTGCCGTGGCCGTGACCGCGGCGACGAGAGCGGCGGCGAGCGCGGCACGTGTGCTGGTGTACAAGATGGTTCCCCCGTGGATCTCTTGGCGTGTATCGCGTACGGCTCATGCGCGGCCGGTGGGCGGATCGTGGGTGTTCACGTGTGAACTCCCGCCGGCGCCTGGCCGCGGACGGCGGTGCGGGCCAAAACCGCCGGGTCTCGCCGGTCACACGGTCGTAGACGTACGGCCTCGAGCAGCGGTTGCCACGGGAGTACCCGATCGGGTGACCGTTCGTACTGGTGACCTGACGGTGTACGCGGCTCGCGCCACCGCCCCGGGGATCAGCGAACGCGTCGTACGAACACATCGGCGACGCCGTTCGTGTCCCCGGGGACGAGATCCGACGCGGCGGAGGAGAAGACGATCCTCTCGTCGCTCACCGATCCTCCGGTCGCCGCCACATCGGCACCGGCGACGACCCGGTCCGCTCCGGTGCGCAGGTCACGCAGGTGGAGGGCCGACTGGTCATCCGCGTAGCTGCGCCCGCTGGGCGTCGAGCCGCCGCTTCGTCGAGTGCCTCCGTCCCGTACCACCCCCGTCGTCCCCCAGTGGCAGGCAGCTTCACGATCCCCCGCGGGCGTGGGCCTGAGCAGGGAAACGGCGGGGCCGACTCGCATGGACCCGGACGGGGGGAACGACGGGGTCCGCCCCGGTTCGCCCGGCGCGGACCCCGTCTCGTGCACGTCAGCCCAGCTTCACGTCAGCCCAGCGGATGCATCCAGCCGTGCTTGTCCTCGCCGACGCCCCGCTGGATGTCGAGAAGCGCCTCGCGCAGCTTCAGCGTGACCGGGCCGGGTTCGCCGCCGCTCTGCTGCCATTGCGTGCTGGTGCGCTTGACCGTGCCGACCGGGGTGATCACCGCGGCCGTGCCGCAGGCGAAGACCTCCGTCAGGGTGCCGTTCTCCGCGTCGCGCTGCCACTGGTCGATGGAGACGCGGCCCTCCTCGGACGCGTAGCCGAGGTCGCGGGCGACGGTGAGGAGGGAGTCGCGGGTGACGCCTTCGAGGATGGAGCCGGTGAGGGAGGGCGTGATGATCACCGGCTTTTCATTGGCTTCGGCGCCGTACACGAAGTACAGGTTCATGCCGCCCAGTTCCTCGACCCACTTGTGCTCGACCGCGTCGAGGTAGCAGACCTGGGCGCAGCCCTTCTCGGCGGCCTCGGCCTGGGCGAGGAGGGAGGCCGCGTAGTTGCCGCCCGTCTTGGCGTCGCCCATGCCGCCGGGGACGGCGCGGACGTGGTCCTCGGAGAGCCAGATCGACACCGGCTTCACGCCGCCCGGGAAGTACGCGCCGGCGGGGGACGCGATGACCAGGAACAGGTACTCGTTGGCGGGCTTCACGCCCAGGCCGACCTCGGTCGCGATCATGAACGGGCGGAGGTAGAGGGACGCCTCGCCGCCGTGGGCCGGGACCCAGGCCTGGTCCTGCCGCACCAGGACGTCACAGGCCTCGATGAACGTTTCCACCGGCAGTTCCGGCATGCCGAGCCGCCGTGCGGAGGCCTGGAAGCGCTTGGCGTTCTTGTCCGGGCGGAAGGTGGCGACGGAGCCGTCGGGCTGGCGGTACGCCTTGAGGCCCTCGAAGATCTCCTGCGCGTAGTGCAGGGTCATGTTCGCCGGGTCGAGGGAGAGCGGGCCGTACGGAACGAGCTGGCCGTCGTGCCAGCCGCGGCCCTCGGTCCACTTGATCGTCACCATGTGGTCGGTGAAGTAGCGGCCGAAGCCGGGGTTGGCGAGGATCGCCTCGCGCTCCGCAGTCGAACGGGGCTGCGAAGAGGGCTTGAGCTCGATCGTGGGCGTCGTCATGAATGGTTGTCCTTCACCGGTTGTGTGTGACGGGCCGCGCTCACGTCCGTACTGTCAGTGGCCAGTGCCAGGACGCCCGTGCATTCCCTCATTCCGCGGCTCCGCGTTCGATTATCGCGCGTGGAGAACCGTGGATGAAAACAGTGCGAATGCGGCCCTTCGGATTGCCCAGGGGTTTGATGGTGGCACCCGGCGAGGGCATAGCAAAAGCCGCCGGGTGCGGATGCGACCCGGCGGCTACTACGAAACGTGAGTGGCGCGGGGTCAGCCGGCTACTCGTACGGCGAGCGCGTCGCCGATTTCGTCGGTGCTGCGGGCGGGCTGCCCGACGCGCTCCGCGAGGTCGGCGGAGACGGCGTTCTCGATGCGGACGGCCTCGGCCTCGTAGCCGAGGTGGCGCAGCAGGAGGGCGACGGACAGCACGGTGGCGCTGGGGTCGGCCTTGCCCTGGCCCGCGATGTCGGGCGCCGAGCCGTGCACGGGCTCGAACATCGAGGGGAACTCGCCGCTCGGGTTGATGTTGCCGGAGGCCGCGACGCCGATGCCGCCGGAGACGGCCGCGGCGAGGTCGGTGATGATGTCGCCGAAGAGGTTGTCGGTGACGATCACGTCGAAGCGCCCGGGGTCCGTGACGAGGTAGATCGTCGCGGCGTCGACGTGGATGTAGTCGGTGGTGACCTCGGGGAACTCCACGGCCACCTTGTTGAAGACGTTCGTCCACAGGTGACCCGCGAAGGTCAGCACGTTGTTCTTGTGGACCAGCGTCAGCTTCTTGCGCGGGCGGGCCTGGGCGCGGGCGAAGGCGTCCCGGACGACGCGCTCGACACCGAAGGCCGTGTTCACGGAGACCTCGGTGGCGACCTCGTGCGGGGTGCCCTTGCGGATGGTGCCGCCGTTGCCGGTGTACGGGCCCTCGGTGCCCTCACGGACCACGACGAAGTCGATCTCCGGCTGCCCGGCGAGCGGGGTGGCGACACCCGGGAGGAGCTTCGACGGACGCAGGTTGACGTGGTGGTCGAAGAGGAAGCGGAGCTTCAGCAGGAAGCCGCGCTCCAGGACGCCGGAGGGGACCGACGGGTCACCGATCGCGCCGAGCAGGATCGCGTCGTGCTGCTTGAGGGCCTCGGCGTCCGCGTCGGTGAGGGTCTCACCGGTGGCGTGGTAGCGCTTGGCGCCGAAGTCGAACTCCTTGGTCTCCAGCTTCACATCCTGCGGGAGGACGGCGGAGAGGACCTTCAGACCCTGGGCCACGACCTCCTGGCCGATGCCGTCACCGGGGATCACTGCGAGATTGATGCTGCGAGACATGAAGGCACCGTACTCCCAGTCCCATGGAATGACACGAGGCGTCCGCCATACGGACGGGGCCGAGTGTCGCGGGGGGGATTCGTCGACTTGCGTTCACCCGTATGTATGGCGGGCGTTGGGACTTGCTGGGAAGTTCCCAGCCATGGACACCCCTGACGTCGGTATTCCCGAGCAGCTCGCACGCCGGATGAGCATGGCGGAGCAGCACGAGTATCTGCGGACGAAACTCACGCGCCGCCGCGCGCTGGTGACGGCGGGCGCGTTCGCGGGCGGCGGGCTCCTGGCCGGCTGCTCATCGGCATCGGCATCGGGTACGGCGACGCGCACCTCCGCCGCGCCATCGACATCGGCATCGGCGCGCCCCGCCACCGGGCAGGTGCACGGCTCGGTCGTCGCGCCCTTCGGCCGCCATCTCGCCTTCGGCGCCGACCCGAAGACCCAGATGCGCATCTCCTGGCAGGTCCCCTTCGCGGTCAAGAAGCCGTACGTGCGCGTGGGCCTGACACCCTGGGGACTGAGCCGGAAGATCGAGGCCGAGGTCCGCGACCTGCACACGCCGGGGCTGAAGGGCGTACGAATCGCCCTCGACCAGTACTACCTGCACGCGGCGCTGGACGGCCTGCGCCCCGGAACGACGTACTACTACGGCGTCGGCCACGACGGTTTCGACCCCGCGTCCCGGGAGCGGCACTCCACCATCGGCTCCTTCCGCACGGCGCCCGCCCGGCCGCCCGAGAAGTTCGTGTTCACCGCCTTCGGCGACCAGGGCGTCACTGCCGACGCGCTCGCCAACGACCGTACGATCCTCGGTCGGCACCCGTCGTTCCATCTGCACGCGGGTGACATCTGCTACGCGGACGTCAACGGCCAGGGCAAGAAGTCGGACGGCTACGACCCCTCCGACTGGGACCGGTTCCTCAAGCAGACCGAGTCGGTGGCGAAGTCGGTGCCGTGGATGGTGACGACCGGCAATCACGACATGGAGGCGTGGTACTCGCCGAACGGGTACGGGGGCCAGTCGGCCCGCTGGACCCTCCCCGGCAACGGCTTCGACGCACGCGACGCGCCGGGCGTCTACTCCTTCACGTACGGCAATGTCGGGATCGTGGCGCTGGACGCGAACGACGTGTCGTACGAGATCCCTGCCAACAAGGGCTACACGGGTGGCAGACAGACGGCCTGGCTCGACAGGCGGCTCGGGGAACTGCGCAAGTCGGTCGACTTCGTCGTGGTCTTCTTCCACCACTGCACGTACTCGACGTCGACCCACGCCTCCGACGGGGGCGTACGGGACGCCTGGCTGCCGCTGTTCACCAAGCACCAGGTGGACCTGGTGATCAACGGGCACAACCACGTGTACGAACGGACCGACGCCATCAAGGGCGGCAAGGTGGGCAGGCCGGTGCCGATCGGCGCGTCGACTGATCCGACGCGGGACGGGATCGTGTACGTCACGGCGGGCGGGGCGGGCAAGAGCCTGTACAGCTTCCCCGCCGGGGTCAAGGACAGCTACGAGGGGAAGGTCGCCGACCGCGAGTCCGTGGACACCTTCCACTGGACGAAGTCACAGCAGCAGAAGAAGGACACCGTGGAGTGGTCGCGGGTGCGCTACACCGGGTACTCCTTCCTCTCGGTGGAGGCGGAGGCGGGCACTGCTCCCCGGCTCAAGGTGTCGGCGCTCGCGCAGAGCGGCAGGCGCATCGACTACTTCGAGGTGCGACGCGGGGCGTGAACCCCGCGTCGCACCTCGTGCGGGTGCGGCTCCCGGTATGTGGTGACGAACTGACGGGCCAGTGATCCTCAGTGGCCCGTCTCACCGCCGTTGTCCCTGCGGTCGAGGGCGCGCTGGAGCGCGGCGGCGGCGTTCTTGCGGTCGGACTCGCTCGTACGGGAAACACGGCGGACTCGGCGGACGGTCGTCTCGGCCATGATGAATCGACTCCTTGCCTCCGGGAGGCCCCAGAAGGGCGGCCGGAAGTGCGGTGAGGGCTTTTACGAGACGCCGGAAGGGGCGGGAAGCGCGGTGCCGCAGGGGTTGCCTGCCAAGGGCTCCGGCTCACGACCGCCATTCGCTTGGTCGAGCGAGACGTTCGGCTCCTACAAAGCTAAGCGAGGACGGGGCATCTGTCTCCACAGTTAGTCGGACTTCCTACTATCTGAGACGGTGGATTGGGTCACACGCCTCTGACCTGGGGCTACGGTCCGGACGGCGTCGCCCGCCGCGAGGTGCAGCCGCAGGGCTCCCAGCGTCGGAAGCAGACAGAGCGCACCGAGCACCGCGAACGCCGAGCGCGGCGCGTCCGTCAGTGCCGCACCCCCGCGCAGCGCGATCACGGCGATGGCCACGCCCAGCCCCGCGGCCAGTCGGTGGGAGGTGGGAGGTGGCGAAGAGGGCGTTGGCATCGCGCAACCGCTCCGGCCGGGTCTCGCTGACGGCGATCGTCGGAAGATCAACTATTTCGGCCACTCCTACGGCACGTTGATCGGCGAGCAGTACGCGGAGCTGCACGGCGACCGGATCCGCGCCATGGCTCTCACCGCGAACATCGACCACAGCCTCGGCACCCGGGACTTCCTGGTCTCCTCCGCGGCCACCGCAGAGGACTCGTTCCACGAGTTCGTGCGGTGGTGCGACCGGTCGCCCTCGTGTGCTCTGCACGGCCGGGACGTCACCGCCGTAGGGGAACGGTCTGCTCGCCCGGGCCGACCGGGGCGAGATACAAGATCCCGAGCAGCCGGACCAGGCCCTCACCGCGAACGCGATCACCCTCGTCGCCTTCAAGGCGTACTACGGCCCGGACTGGCGAAGTCTGGCCACGTACGTGGCTGAACTCGACGCGCAGCAACCTCAGTTCGGGCCGGAGGGACCGCGAAAGAATCCAGTCTCAGCCGCGCCGGCGTCGTCACCCGTGGCTGCGGACACCGATCCGCAGGTGACCCCGGAACCGTTCCACGCGGTCTTCTGCCAGGACTGGCGCTTCCGGGCGCGGGACCACCAGGAATGCGCCCGCCTGACCGAGGCCGAACTGCGAGCCGCGCCGCACATGCGCGGCTCTCCCCGCGTCCACGCCGCGTTGGCCGGATGTGTCGGCCGGCCGGACGAGGTGAACAACCCGCAGCACCGCCTGCGCATCACCAAGGCCCCCAAGATCCGGACGAGGGTGCGGGACACAGCGTCTACGGCCGCAGTGACTGCACGCGCGGCGCCATGGACGACTACCTCGTGGCACTGAAGGTGCCGGTTGACAGAAGCCGCTGCGCTCGAGTCGATCCGGTCACGCCCGTCGCGGACGCAGCGCCCTCAGTTCCCTGATCAGCACCCGGACCGCGACCGTCGTCGCCAGTTCGGGTGTGGTGACGTAACCGACGGAACGGGTCGGGCGTTCCGGTCCGAGATCGGTACGCCGGGTCGACAGGGCCGGCCGACGCGGGGCGTACGAAGGTCGTGCCCTCCTCGTCCGGCAGACGCACGACGCCGGACGGGCCGAGCGCGCAGATCCGGCCGGGCCAGACCTGCCAGCCGCGGGCGGCGTAGAGGGGGGCGCCCGCGTCGCTCGCGGAGAGCGCGCCGAGGGCGTACGCGCCGTCGACCACCCGCTCCAGGGCCGCCATGACCTGACCGCCCACGCCCCTCCGGCGCGCATCGGACCGCACGCCCACGGCCTCCACGTATCCGACCCGCAGCGAGCGTCCGCGGTGCAGGACGCGCCGCTGGATCACGCTGCCATGGCCCGCGAGTCCCTTCTCGTCGTGCACAAGGGCGTGGATGCCGCCGAGGCCGTGATCCCAGTCCTCGTCGCCGAAGCCCCCGTCGAAGGCGTCGTCCAGGAGGGAGCGAACGGCGCGGAGTTCGGTGGGGGCGAGATCCGCGGTGTGGGCGGTCCGCAGTCGGAGGGTCATCGGCTCAGCCACTCACAACACCCCCCATGACCGCCTCCCGGAACCCCTCCGGATCCTCGACCCACGGCATGTGTCCGGCGTCCGGAAGGATCACCCGCCGTACCCGCGGCAGGGCCTGCTCCAGCGAGTCCACCGCCGAGCGGGGACGGAGGTCCCGCGCACCGTCGACGACGACCACGGGGACGTCGACCGCCTGGCAGGCGGCGTACAGCTCCGGTGTGCCCCACCACCTCCGCCGCTCGGCGTTGAGGCCCCTGCTGCAGTCGCCGTTGACCCCGAACCAGGGCTCGGCCATGCGCTCGGCGTGCTCCAGGTCCCGCTCGCCGTCGACGAACTCGGCCGACCACCGCAGTACGGCGCTCTCCCGCTCCTCCGCCTCGGACAGGTGCCGACGGTCACTCAACTCGCGCCACCGGGCCAGCCGTTCGGGACGTTCGCCGAGCCGGGCACGGAAGTTCTCGTCGAACGCGCCCCACCAGGCGGAGTCCGGCCCGATGCCCGTACCGCTCACGTAGACCAGCGCGTCGACCCGCTCCGGGTGTGCCAGCGCGTAGCTCAGCGCCAGCTGCGCGCCCCAGGAGTGGCCGAGCAGGGTCATCCGCTCCAGCCCGAAGTGCCGCCGCACGGCGTCCAGATCGGCCACGAACCGCTCACTCGTCCACGGCCCGGCGCACCGCTGCGACCGTCCGCAGCCACGCTGGTCCCAGCGATGCACCAGGGCCCGGTCCGCCAGCAGTCCGGCCACGTCCTCGAACATGTCCCACAGTCCGGGCCCGCCGTGGCACAGCACCAGCGGCGCGCCCCGCCCCGACCGGCTCGCCCACAGCCGCACCCCGTCGTCGGCCGTCACGGCGACCGTTCCGCTCCGCGTCCAGGTCATGGACGTAAGTCTGCCCGGGCGGCACATGGATACCGCCCCCGTTCCGGAGGGGGGTTCCGGAGCGGGGGCGGCGGTTTTGGGTACCGCGTGGGTGTCAGCCCATGTGCGGGTACGTGTAGTCGGTCGGCGGGACCAGGGTCTCCTTGATGGCGCGGGTCAGGGTCCAGCGCATCAGGTTCTGCGGGGCGCCCGCCTTGTCGTTCGTGCCCGACGCCCGGCCGCCGCCGAAGGGCTGCTGGCCGACGACGGCGCCGGTCGACTTGTCGTTGATGTAGAAGTTGCCGGCCGCGTAGCGGAGCTTGTCCATCGTGTACGCCGCCGCCGCGCGGTCGCCCGCGATGACCGAGCCCGTCAGCGCGTAGTCCGAGGCCGACTCCATCTGGGTCAGCATCTCGTCGTACGTCTCGTCCTCGTAGACGTGCACGGCGAGGAACGGACCGAAGTACTCCGTCTTGAAGACCTCGTTCTCCGGGTCGGAGCACTCGACGACGGTCGGGCGCACGAAGTAGCCGACCGAGTTGTCGTACGAGCCACCCGCGACGATCGTGCAGGTCGGGTCCGCCTGGGCGCGGTCGATGGCCGCCTTGTTCTTGGCGAACGCGCGCTCGTCGATGACCGCGCCGACGAAGTTCGACAGGTCGGTGACGTCACCCATGGTCAGGTAGTCGACCTCGGCCGCGAACTCCTCCTTGAAGCCGGAGTTCCAGATGGAGGCGGGGATGTACGCGCGGGAGGTCGCGGAGCACTTCTGGCCCTGGTACTCGAAGGCGCCGCGGGTGAGGGCGGTCTTGAGGATCGCGGGGTCCGCCGACGGGTGGGCGACCAGGAAGTCCTTGCCGCCCGTCTCGCCGACCAGGCGCGGGTACGAGCGGTACTTCGCGATGTTGTTGCCGACCGTCTTCCACAGGTACTGGAAGGTCTTCGTCGAGCCGGTGAAGTGGATGCCCGCGAGGTCCCGGTGCTCCAGGGCGACCTCGGAGACCTCGATGCCGTCACCGGTGACGAGGTTGATGACGCCCTTGGGGAGACCGGCCTCCTGCAGGAGCTGCATCAGCAGGACGGCGGCGTGGGTCTGCGTCGGGGACGGCTTCCAGACCACCACGTTGCCCATGAGGGCGGGGGCGGTGGGCAGGTTGCCGGCGATGGCCGTGAAGTTGAACGGCGTGATCGCGTAGACGAAGCCCTCGAGCGGGCGGTGGTCGAGACGGTTCCAGACGCCCGGGGAGTTGGCCGGGGGCTGCTCGGCGAGGATCTGCCGGGCGTAGGCGACATTGAAGCGCCAGAAGTCGACCAGCTCGCAGGGACAGTCGATCTCGGCCTGCTGGGCGGTCTTCGACTGGCCGAGCATGGTGGAGGCCGCGAGGGTCTCGCGCCAGGGGCCGGCCAGCAGCTCGGCCGCGCGCAGGATGATCGCGGCGCGGTCGTCGAAGGACATCGCGCGCCAGGCGGGCGCGGCGGCGAGGGCGGCGTCGATCGCGTCCTGGGCGTCCTGCTGGGTCGCGTTGCGATACGTGCCGAGCACGGCCTTGTGGTTGTGCGGCTGCACGACCTGGAACGGCTCGCCGCCGCCCATCCGCTTCTCGCCGCCGATGGTCATCGGCAGGTCGATCGGGTTCTCGGCCAGCTCCTTGAGCTTGACCTCCAGGCGGGCGCGCTCCGGCGAGCCGGGGGCGTAGCCGTGCACCGGCTCGTTGACGGGGGTGGGGACCTGGGTCACAGCGTCCATGGTGTCCGTAACTCCTTAGTGAGCGGTGGTTCGGGCTCAGCCCTTGGTGAGGATCGAGCGGGCGAAGAAGAGCAGGTTGGCCGGCTTCTCCGCGAGGCGGCGCATGAAGTAGCCGTACCAATCGGTGCCGTAGGCGGTGTAGACGCGCATGCGGTGGCCCTCGGCGGCGAGGCGCAGGTGCTCCTCGCTGCGGATGCCGTACAGCATCTGGAACTCGTACTCGTCCAGCTTGCGCCCGGCGCGCCGGGCCAGCTCCTGCGCGATGGAGATGAGCCGCGGATCGTGGGACCCGATCATCGGGTACCCCTCGCCCTCCATCAGCACGCGCAGGACACGGACGTACGCCTTGTCGATCTCGGCCTTGTCCTGGTAGGCGACCTCGGCGGGCTCCTTGTAGGCGCCCTTCACGAGGCGTACGCGGCTGCCGTTCGCGGCGAGCCGGCGGGCGTCGGCCTCGGTGCGGTACAGGTAGGCCTGGATCACGCAGCCGGTCCCCGGGAAGTCCTTCCGCAACTCCTCGTGGATGGCGAACATCGAGTCGAGGGTGGTGTGGTCCTCGGCGTCCAGCGTGACCGTCGTACCGATCGCGGCGGCGGCCTCGACGACCGGGCGGACGTTGGCGAGGGCCAGCTCGTGCCCGCCCTCCAGCGCCTGCCCGAACATCGACAGCTTGATGGACATCTCGGCCTTGGTGCCGAGGTCCAGCGCCTTCAGGTGCTCGATGAGCTCCAGGTAGGCGTCGCGGGCGGCGAAGGCCTGCTCGCGGGTGGTGATGTCCTCGCCGACGACGTCGAGGGTGACTTCGAGCCCCTTGGCGGCGGCGTCCTGGACGACCGGAATGACCTGGTCGACGCTCTCACCGGCGATGAAGCGGGCGACCACCTGCTTGGTGCCGGGAGCCGCCGACACGAAGCGGCGCATCCGGTCGCTGCGCGACGCGGCGAGAATCACGGGACCCAGCACGGGGCACCTCCACAACAAGGCGAACAGAAGGCCGCATCCCGACGATTCGGGTACGGCACGGAGAACCACCGTGAAACCTAAGGATCCCTCCGATCGTCGGCCATCTACAGCTGTCACGCATTCGTGCCCCAGATCTCAGACATTTGTATGAAGGCAGGGCGGAAATGCGGGAGAATGCCCGAGTGACGGGCGAATACAGAGGCGAGTACAGGGGTGGCTACCAAGAGCTGGTCGACGAGATCTCGGCGCTCCTCGGTATGCCCGCGACGCTGGAGAGCCGCGACTTCGAGCTGATCGCCTTCGGCGCGTACGACAGCGAGGGCGAGCTCGACCCGTCCGCCCTCGACCCCGTGCGCACCCGCTCGATCCTCACGCGCCGCTCCACCACGGCGGTCCGCACCTGGTTCGAGGGCTTCGGCATCACCCGCGCCATGGGCCCGGTCCGCATCCCGCCGACCCCGGAGGCGGGGGTGTACCGGGGACGGATCTGTCTCCCCGTACGCCATCGGGGTGTCGTCCTCGGCTACATCTGGCTCCTCGACGACGATCCCGGCCCTTCCGAGGCTCAGCTGTCCGCCGCCATGGAGGTCACCTCCCGCATCGGCGCCCTGCTCGCCGACGAGGCCCAGGCCGGCGCGGACCTCACCCGTGAGCTGCGCGCCGTCCTCATCGCGGAGCGCGGCTGGCAGCGCGACATGGCGGTCGCCGAACTGCGTACGGCTCTCGGTCCGCGTGGGGACGGCCTGCACGCACTGGTGTGCGTCGCCCCCTGGCCCTCGGCCGACCCCGACGAGGCCCCGTCCGTCCGTACGGTGCCGGGCGCCACCGCCCTGTGCACGGTGCCGTGGGGGGCTACCGGCCAGAGCCTGGCCCTCCTCGTGCGGCTGCGTTCGACGGAGGTGCCGACTCCGGCGCTGACAGCTGCTCTGCGGTTCGTGCGGGAGGCTGAGGGAGAGCGCGGTGGCGGGGGCGGGCGCCCGGGGGTACGGGCCGAGGAGGGTTCGCGAAGGGGGAAGACGGCCGCCGGGGTCGCCGAGGCCCGGGTGGGGCTCGGCGAACTGGGTGCCGCATGGCAGGAGGCGTCCGCCGCCGCCCGCGCGGTCCTGGCCGAGCCCCGCCTCGGCCCGGTCGCCCCGTGGTCGTCGATCGGCCCGTACCGCCTCCTCACCGCCCTCCCCCCGGAGGCCGCCCACGACCCCGCCGTCCGCGCCCTCCTCTCCCCCGCCCACCACGAACTCGCCCGCACGGCCGAGGTGTTCCTCGACTGCGCGGGCCAAGCGGGACGCGCGGCGGCCGAGTTGGGCATCCACCGGCAGACCCTCTACTACCGCCTGTCCCGCGTCGAGCAGCTGACAGGCCTCGACCTGGACGACGGCGAGGATCGACTGCTGCTGCACATGGCGTTGAAGGGGGCGCGGCTGTAGCCCGCTCCAGGGGCCGCAACTCCGTTGGCAATGAAGGCGGTTGGTAAAGAGGAATGGAGGCGGTTGTCAGCACGAACGCCACCGACTCGGCCGGGAGGGGCGTTCGTCCGGCCGACGTCAGGAGCTCGTGAGGATGACGAGTTGCTGGGTCGCCCGGGTCATCGCGACATAGCGGTCGACCGCTCCTTCGATGCCCTCGCCGAACGCCTCCGGGTCGATGAGGACGACCAGGTCGAACTCGAGCCCCTTCGACAGCTCCGGGGTCAGCGACCGGACGCGGAACGTCGTCCGGAACGTGCCGTCTTCGATGTCTCCAGCGCCGATGACACAGGCGATCCCGTCGGCATGTGCGGCGAGCCAGGTGTCGAGGATCGAGCTCAGATCCGAAGCGGATCCGTGGACGACGGGGACGTCGGTGCTGCGGATGGAGGTCGGCACGTTGGCGTCCGGGAGCACGGCCCGGATGACCGGCTCGGCTTCCGCCATGATTTCTCCCGGCGTCCGGTAGTTGATGCTCAGGGAGGCCAGGTTGATCCGGTCGAGCCCGACCCGCTCGAGCCGTTCCTGCCACGACTCCGTGAACCCGTGCCGGGCCTGGGCGCGATCCCCGACGATGGTGAAGCTCCGGGACGGGCACCGGAGCAGCAACATCTGCCACTCCGCGTCGGTCAGTTCCTGAGCCTCGTCCACGACGATGTGCGCGAACGGGCCGGCGAGCAGGTCCGGTTCGACGGTGGGCAGTTCGGATTCGTCGACCAGACTGACCTGGGCGTCCTCGCCGCGCAGCATCGTCACCAGGCCTTCGCCGTCGTCACCGTCGGCGCCGGAGTCGGCTGCGGCCTCGATCAAGTTGTCGACGACTTGCGCCGTGCGCTCGCGCTGGGCGGCGAGGATGGCCTCGTGCCGACGCTTGCGCCGCGCCGCCTCCGGGTCGCCGAGCCGCTGCCGTGCCGCGTCCAGGAGCGGCAGGTCGGACACCGTCCAGGCCTGGGCGTCCGCGCGCTGCAGCTTCCGTACGTCGTCGGGGCTGAGCCAGGGAGCGCACATCCGCAGGTAGGCGGGTACCGACCACAGGTCTCCGACGAGGTCGGCCGCTTCGAGCAGCGGCCACGCGCGGTTGAAGGCCGTGAGCAGCTCCCTGTCCTGCGACAGCGACCTCCGGAGCAGGTCGGGCGAGACGTCGCCGTCGTGCTTGTCGACCAGGATGGTGAGCAGCTCCGCCCAGATCTGGTCGCGCGCCTCGTTGTGCGGAACTCCGGGTGCCGCTTCGAACGCCACGGCCCAGTCGTCGGCGCTCAGCCAGATGTCGGACCAGTGGGTCGTGACCGTCATCCCCTTGGTGGGCGGCTCCTCGTAGAACCTGACGGCCGGTTCGATCGCCTTCACCAGGTTCGCGGACGACTTCAGGAGGGCCACGTCCGGGTCGGTCTCGATCGCTGCCGCGGCTCCCTCGGCGACGAGGTCCCGCAGGGTGCAGGTCTGCACGCCCTCCTCTCCGAGGCTGGGGAGGACGTCGGCGACGTAGGCCAGGTAGGGCCGGTGCGGACCGACGAACAGCACGCCGCCCCGGCGGTGACCGAGGCGAGGGTCGGAGTAGAGGAGGTAGGCGGAGCGGTGCAGAGCGACGACGGTCTTGCCCGTACCCGGACCGCCGTCGACGACGAGAGCGCCTCGGGATCCCGCGCGGATGATGGCGTCCTGGTCGGCCTGGATGGTGCCGAGAACGTCTCGCATCCGGGGCGACCGGTTGCTGCCCAGGCTGGCGATGAAGGCGGACTGGTCGTCGAGCGCGGCGTGCCCGGCGAACCCGTCCGAGGTGAACACCTCGTCCCAGTAGTCGCTGATCCGGCCGCGGGTCCAGCGATACCTGCGGCGGCTTGCCAGACCCATCGGGTTGGCGTGGGTGGCTCCGAAGAAGGGCTCGGCCGCGGGGGAGCGCCAGTCGAGCAGCAGCCGACGACCCGTGCTGTCCGTCAGGCCAAGTCGTCCGACGTACACGGGCTCTGGGTTGTCCGCGCTGACCATGTGTCCGAGGCACAGGTCCAGACCGAAGCGACGCAGTGCGCGCAGGCGAGCGGTCAGCCGGTGGACCTCCATGTCCCGGTCCATCGCCTGCCGGCCCATGCCGCCGGGCGCCCTGCGCTCGGCATCAAGTCGGTCGGACACCTCGGCGATCGACTGCTCGAGGCACTCCGCGAGGGCCGCGAAGTGCTGCTCGTCGCCGGCGATCAGCGTCGGATCGGCCTTGGGGGAAAGGTGGTCGGGAAGGTCAAACGCCCTGGTGGTCAGGGGGTTCACGTCATTGGCTCCGATCTGAGGTCGCTCGCGGCCATTGCGCGCGGCAAGGCGCCTGGACCGGCGTTTGCAGGTTCTCGGTGTTCTGGGTCCTGGCTCGACGATCCCGCGTGGTTCACGCGGGCAGGTGCGGCCTTTTCCGGCCGACGGCGTCGAGCAGCAGCTTCGCGGCCACCGCCGCCCCGTCGGTGCGGACCGTGCCGGCCACGGCCCTCGCGCGTGCGCGGGTCTCGGGGGTCAGGGCCGTTTTGAGCGCGGCCGACAGGGACTCGAAGGTCGGAGTCGGACCGTCATGTGCCGCGCCGATACCCAACTCGGCCACCCGGCCGGCCCAGTACGGCTGGTCCACGATCTGAGGTACCACCACCTGAGGCGCGCCGGCCCGGGCGGCCGTCGTCGTCGTGCCCGCGCCGCCGTGGTGCACGACGGCGGCCACCCGGCCGAACAACGCCTGCTGGTTGACCTCGCCGACGGCGAAGCAGTCGCCCCGGTCGTCGATCAGGCCCAGATCGGCCCAGCCGCGCCCGACGACTGCGCGACGGCCCTGCGCGCGCACCGCCTCGATGGCCACCTGGGCGACATCCTTCGAGTCGCGCATGGGCATGCTGCCGAAGCCCACGTACACCGGCGGTGCGTCGGCCTCCAGGAACGCCTCCAACTCGGCCGACAGCGGGCGTTCGTCCGGCAGGAGCCACGCGCCGGTCTGTACGACGTCGAGATCCGCCGGCTCCGGCCACGGCCCCAGGATCGGGTCCGCCGCCAGCCACGGCCGGTCGGTGTAGACATGGCTGCGGACGTCGTCCACCGGTGGCCGGCCGATCGACACCCGATGAGCGTTGAGCCCCGGGCCGTACAGCACGTTGAAGCTCTCGGCGTTCCAGTCCCACCGCGCCCGGTTGTCAGTCATGTCCGGCGGGAACGGCCGGCCCGGCAGCGCGTGCGGCGCGTGGTGCGGCGACGGCAGCATGGTCGGGAAGTAGGCCACGTACACGAAGGGGATGCCCAGTTCCTCGGCCACCGACTGCGCCCCGGCCACCGCCGGGACCAGGCCGGTCGCCACCACCGCGTCACATCCCTCGGCCGCGGCGGCGACCGCCTCGTACTGCGCGACGACCAGCGCGGCAGCACGCTGGGGCAGGCCCTCCGGCGTCTTCGGAGCCGTCCCGGTCACCAGCGTGCGCACCGGCTCGGCGGCCGGCACCAGCTCCACACCGACACCGGCCAGCAGCTTCGCGAACTCCTCGTCCGCCGGCGCGCACACCCGCACCTCCGCGCCGAGTGCCCGCAACTGCACCGCGAGTCCCGCCATCGGTTGGACATCCCCGCGCGACCCGTACGTCGACAACAACACACGCATGTCGTGACTCCCACTCCCGCAGATTCTGGCTTCGGTCGGCGATTCTGCGGTACGACCCGGGCCTTGCCGCAAGCCCCCCAGTGCGCTATAAGTTAAGAGTGGAAAGGAGTGGGTACTCCTCTTTCCCTCCCTCGTCCGCTCTGGACGGACAAACCCTTCGCGAAGCACGGCCCGCCGCGTACGGCGGTACCACCGGCCCAGAAGGATCTTCCCTGGGGCTATAGGCATTACGTTTCTTGCGCGGTGAAGCAGCAGGAGTCGGATCGTCAGGCCCTGTCGGACCCGGCTGACTCGCTGGAGCGAAGCGCGGGACGGCCTGACGGCCACCTGGCCCTCGACGAACCGGGCTCGGCGCTCGCCCCGTCCTTTCGGGCCGGCGCCCTGAACCTGTCGGCCGACCTCCAGGAGGACCTGGGGCGCTCGCCTGTCTGTTCATCTGTCACCACCGGGTAGTGGTACGGCACTTCGCCGACCGTGCGATCGAGATGCGGGACGGCCGACTCTTACCCGCGTGACGACGCCTCAGCCCTTCGGCTTCGTCTTCGTCGTCGCCTTCGCCTTCGCCTTCGCCTTCGTCGCCGCATGCGTCTTCGTCTTCGCGGCCGCGTCGATCACCCGTCGCAGCCCCTCCGTGAGGTCGTCCGCCGTGGACGCGCTCGCCGGGTCGAAGAGCCACTGCACCATCAGACCGTTCAGCAACGCCTGATAGAAGCCGCCGAGCGACTGGACGGTCCGCTCGTCGAGCGTCTCCTCATCCAGGCCCGTGAGCATCGCGACGAGCCCGGACCGCCCCTCGGTCTGCGCCTTCGCCATCAGCTCCCGCAGTTCGGGCACCCGGTCCCCCTGCGTGGCGACCTCCATGCTGGCCGCCCACACGGGCCGGAAGTCCTCGAAGGACTCCAGCATCCGCGTCCACACGCCGTGGAACCGCTCCACGGAACCGCCGGGCGTGTCCTCGTACGCCGCATGGGAGCCGAACTTCTCCCCCCACTCCTGCATCAGCTCCACGAAGGCCTGCGTCAGCAGCGCGTCCTTCGATCCGTAGTGGTAGCCGATGGACGCCAGGTTCGTCCCGGACTCCTTCACGATGTCGCGCGCGGTCGTGCGCACGAACCCCTTCTCCAGCAGGCAGCGCTTGGCGCCTTCGAGCAGATCCTCACGGTGTCCCATGCGGGCCAGCGTACCTCCGGGACAGACAACCGTCCTAGACGAACGTCACAGACGAGCGTTTTACACAATCGTTCTGTACGCTCGTTTAATACGTGCGTACAGTCCCCGTCATGACGAACTCGACGAACACGCCGAGCACCGCTCCCGCACCCGGCGCCCTCGCCGGCCGCCGCGAATGGACCGCCCTCGGCGTCCTGATGCTTCCGCTGCTCCTGGTCTCGATGGACGTCTCGGTCCTCTACTTCGCGATCCCCTCGATCAGCGCGGACCTGGAGCCGAGCGGCACCCAGCAGCTGTGGATCTTCGACATCTACGCGTTCGTGCTCGCCGGCCTGCTGATGACGATGGGCTCGCTCGGCGACCGCATCGGCCGCCGCAAGCTCCTCCTGTCCGGCGCCGCCGCCTTCGGCGCGGCGTCCCTCGTCGCCGCGTACGCCAACAGCGCCGAGACCCTGATCGCGGCCCGCGCGCTCCTCGGTGTCGGCGGCGCGACTCTGATGCCTTCGACGATGGCGATCATCCGCACGATGTTCACGGACCCCGGGCAGCGCGCGAAGGCGATCGGCATCTGGTCGGGCGTCATGACCGGTGGCATCGCGCTCGGTTCGGTGATGAGCGGTGTCCTGGTCGAGTACTACTGGTGGGGCTCGGTCTTCCTGGTCAACCTGCCCGCGATGGTGCTGCTGCTGGTCCTCGGCCCGATCCTGCTCCCCGAGTCCAAGAACCCGGAGCCGGGCCGTTTCGACCTGCTGAGCGTGCCGCTGTCCATGGCCGCCGTGCTGCCCCTCATCTACGGCGTGAAGGAGATCCCGTCCGAGGGCTGGAAGTTCGAGTACGTCGCCTCGGTCGTCGTCGGCCTCGTCTTCACCGCCCTCTTCGTCCACCGCCAGCGCACCGCCGAATCACCCTTGATCTCCCCCCGGTTGTTCCAGGGCCGCGGCTTCGCGCCCGCCGTCGTGCTCAACCTCATCTCCTCGTTCGGGATGATGGGTTCGGCGTACTTCACCACCCAGTACCTGCAGTCGGTGCTCGGCAAGAGCTCCATGGAGGCCGCACTGTGGGCGCTGCTCCCAACGGTCCTGGTCGGCGTCGCCGCGCCGGTCGCCGCGCAGTTGGTGCAGAAGGGCGTGCACCGCGCCCACGTCGTCTCCGGCGGTTTCGTCCTCGCCGCCTGCGGCTACGGTCTGCTCACCCTCACCGGCACGGACTCGCTGTGGCTGTCGCTCGCCGGTGCCGGTGTCCTGGCCGCCGGAATCGTCACCGTGATGTCCCTGATGATGGATCTGGCGCTGAGCGCCGTCCCCGTGGGCAACGCGGGCGCCGCCTCCTCGCTGTTGGAGACCGGCGCGGAGTTCGGCGGCGCCCTCGGTATGGCGGTCCTCGGCTCCATCGGCACCGCGGTCTACCGCCACGAGATTCCGTCCGGTGCCCCGGCCGCGGCCCACGAGACCCTGGGGGGTGCGCTTGCGGTGGCTCACCAACTGCCGGGCGACGCGGGCGCGGCGCTGGTGCGGGCCGCCCGTGAGGCCTTCACCAGCGGGATGCACGCGGCGGCGATCGCGGGGGCGGTGCTGTTGCTGGGGGCGGCGGTGCTGGCTTCGGCGACGCGGGTCCCTGCGGGGCGTGAGGCCGGAGGTGGGTCCTGAGCTCGGGGCGGGGGCGACCATCCCGCGGGACGCACAACGCAACGGCGCGCTGTCACTGCCGCGTGCCAGGATGGTTCCGTGTCACAGACCTTCGGTACGCCGTTCATCGGCCGGGACGACGAACTCGCCCGGCTCACCGGCGTGCTGAACCGCGCCCGCGAGGGCGCCCCCCGCGCCGTGGTGATCTCAGGAGACGCCGGGGTCGGCAAGACCCGCGTCCTGTCGGAGGCCGCGGCCCACGCCACCCGCACCGGCATGACGGTGGTCGCGGGCCACTGCGTGGACCTCGGCGATGTGGGCCTGCCCTACCTGCCGTTCACGGAGATCCTCGGCGCGCTCGCCGCGGACGAGCGGTTCGCGGCCGCGCTCGCGGCGCACCCGGCGGTCGACCGACTGCTCGGCACCGGCACCGACGGCACGGCGGACACGGGCAGTCGCCTGCGGCTCTTCGAGGGCGTGGCGGGCCTGCTGACCGACGTCGCCGCCATCACCCCGCTCCTCCTGGTCCTCGAAGACCTCCACTGGGCGGACCAGTCCTCCCGCGACCTCCTGCGCTTCCTCCTCAGCCGTGGCGTCCTGCAAAGTCCCGCCGGCGGTGCCCCCGCGCACCGCCTGGCGATCTTCGCCTCGTACCGCGCGGACGACCTGCACCGCCGCCACCCCCTGCGCCCGTTGCTGGCCGAGCTGGTCCGGCTGCCCTCGGTGGACCGACTCGAGTTGCGCCCCATGGCGGACGCCGAAGTCGCCCGCCTGGTGCGCGCCTTGCGGGCCAACGCCCTCTCCACCGCCCTCTCCGACACCACCGTCCGCCGCATCGTCGACCGCGCCGAGGGCAACGCCTTCTACGCGGAGGAGCTGCTCGCCGCCCTGCCCGGTGAAATCGAGGCGGCGGCGCCCGCGCTGCCGACCGGTCTGGCCGACGTACTCCTCATCCGGATCGAGCAGTTGTCCGACACCGCCCAGCAGGTGCTGCGCACGGCCGCGGTCGCCGGGCGCCGCGTCGAGCACGACCTGCTGCGGGACGCCGTACAACTGCCTCAGGACGAGCTGGAGTCGGCGCTGCGCGAGGCCGTCGGACGGCAGTTGCTGGTCCCCGGCGCGGACGCCACGTATTCCTTCCGGCACGCCCTGACCCGCGAAGCCGTCTACGCCGATCTGCTGCCCGGAGAGAGGGTCCGGCTGCACCGCGCGTTCGCCAAACTCCTCGCGGCGCACGGCCACCCGGCCAAGAGCGCGGCCGAGCGCGCCCACCACTCACGCGAGAGCCACGACCTGCCGGACGCGCTCGCGGCCTCCCTCGAAGCGGCCGACCACGCCCAGCGGGTCGGCGCGCCCGCCGAAGAGCTGCGCCATCTGGAGACCGCGCTCGAGCTGTGGCCCACGGTCGAACCCGCCGCCCACCCCCAGGACGGCGACCCGGTGACGCTCACCCTGCGCGCCTCCGCTGCCGCCGCGCACGCCGGCGAGAGCCACCGGGCGGTCTCTCTCAGCCGCTCCGCGCTCGCCAGGGCCGGCTCGGGCGCCGACTCCGAGCTCGCCGCCCGCGTCCGCTACACCCTCGCGGGCAATCTGATGCGCGTCGACAATCTGGAGGCCGCCTACACCTACAGCAGCGAGGCGCTGGCCATGATCCCGGCCGAGCCCCCGTCGCACACCTGGGTATGGGCCGCGGCCACGCATGTCATGGCCGCACGGTTCATGGGCCACGACGAAGACGCCCAGCGCGTCGCCCGACGGGCGCTGCGCACCGCCGAGGAGCTTGAACTTCCCGACGCCCAGGCCGACTTGATAATTTCCCTCGTCGGTCTGGCAAGCCACAACCGGCGTACGCCCCAGGGCCGGGAGCGGCTGCTACAGGCCCGCGACCTGGCCCGGCGCGCGGGCAACTTCTCCGTCGAAATGCGCGCGCTGTTCAGCCTCGCCATCGGCTGCTACGAATCCGGCGACCTGGACGAGTGCCTCACCTGGCTCTCCGAGGGCCTGGAGCGCGCTAACCGCTCCGGGCTGTTCTCCTCGCCGTACGCCCTGGAGCTTCGCTACATCCAGTCGCTGGTCCTCTACACCCTGGGCCGCTGGGACGAGTGCGCGCGGGCGGCCGCCGAGGACGCCGAGCGGCTGCCGTCGGCGGGCGGGTTCGCGACCGGTCCCGCGCTGTACGTCGCCCTGGCCCGCGGCGAGCGGACGGCCGCCGAGCGTGCCCGCGCCCTGCTCGACGGGCCGTTCGACTGGATGGCCACGCTGGTCGCGGGCATCGTGCTGACCGACGCCGCGGCGCTGCGCGGTGACCCCGATGCCGCCGTCGGTTTCGTGCACACGATCCTCGCGGCGCTCAAAGAGGGCGCGGGTACCGAGCGGCCGGACATCGGGGTGCGGCTCGCCGCACTCGCGCTGTCGGCGGTCGCGGACGCCGCCGTGGAACTCCGCCTGACCGGCGACGAGCCGGGGGCCGGCCGCTGGGCGGACACCGCCACCGAGCTGGTGCGGCTGGCCCGGAACACCGCCGCATCGGGCGAGGCCGGTGCCCGGCCGGGACCGGAAAGCCTGGCCTGGTTGGCCCGCGCCGAGGCGGAGTGGCTGCGCGCCCACTCCGGGCCGGACGCCACCGCGTGTGTCGCCGCGTGGGAAAAGGCCGTCGCCGCGTTCGACTATGGCGATCCGTACGAACTGGCGCGCTGCCGACGGCGGCTCGCCGAGGCCCTGTTGGTGGCGGGCCGCCGCGAGGAGGCCGCCGAGCAGGCCCGCGCGGCTCGCGACACAGCCGACCGGCTGGGTGCCGTACCGCTGCGCGAGGCGGTGGACGCCGTCGTCCGCCGCGGCCGTCTCGCCGACTCACCCTCCGCCTCGGACCGCATCGCGGCCCTGACCGCCCGCGAGAGCGACGTCCTGCGGCTGCTGGCCCGGGGCCGCACCAACCGGCAGATCGGCGAAGAGCTGTTCATCAGCGGCAAGACGGCGAGTGTCCACGTGTCCAACATCCTCGCCAAGCTGAGCGCGGCCGGCCGCACGGAAGCCGTGGCCATCGCCTATCGCGAGGGGCTGATCGAGCCGGAGACGAGCGCGTCGCCCCACGGCTGAGGGCCGGACCACCCGAAGGTGACCCGGCCCTCAGCCGAGAACGTCGGACAGTGAACGTCAGACGAGGTTCACCGAGCGCGCCGAGGTTGCGCCGATCTCCTCGGACACCTCGGTGAGGACGCCCTGCGGGACCGTGTCGTCGACGGTGAGGACCGCGAGGGCCTCGCCACCCGCCGCCGCGCGGGCGACCTGCATGCCGGCGATGTTGATGCCCGCTTCGCCGAAGATGCGGCCGACGGTGCCGACCACGCCGGGACGGTCCTCGTAGCGCAGCACGACCATGTGGTCGGCGAGCGCGAGGTCCACGTCGTACTCGCCGACGGCGACGATCTTCTGCAGGTGCTTGGGGCCGGCCAGCGTGCCGGAGACCGAGACCTCCTCGCCGTCGCTGAGCGTGCCGCGCACGGTGACGACATTGCGGTGGTCGGGGGACTCCGAGCTCGTCGTCAGGCGGACCTCGACGCCACGCTCCTGGGCGAACAGCGGGGCGTTGACGTAGGACACCGTCTCGTCGACGACGTCCTCGAACACACCCTTCAACGCGGACAGCTCGAGCACCTTCACGTCGTGCTGGGTGATCTCGCCGTACACCTCGACGTCGAGGCGGACGGCGACCTCGCCGGCGAGGGCGGTGAAGATGCGGCCGAGGCGCTCGGCGAGCGGCAGGCCCGGCTTGACGTCCTCGGCGATGACGCCGCCCTGGACGTTCACCGCGTCCGGGACCAGCTCACCGGCGAGCGCGAGGCGCACCGAGCGGGCGACGGAGATGCCCGCCTTCTCCTGTGCCTCGTCGGTGGAGGCGCCGAGGTGCGGAGTGCAGACGACCTCGTCGAGCTCGAAGAGCGGGGAGTCCGTGCAGGGCTCCTTCGCGTACACGTCCAGGCCGGCACCCGCGACGCGGCCCTCCTTGAGCGCCGAGTACAGCGCCTCCTCGTCGACGATCCCGCCGCGCGCGGCGTTGACGATCCGCACCGACGGCTTCACCTTGTGCAGCGCCTCGTCGCCGATGAGACCGAGGGTCTCGGGCGTCTTGGGCAGGTGCACGGTGATGAAGTCGGAAACCTCGAGCAGCTCGTCGAGGGACAGCACCTTGACGCCCATCTGCGCGGCCCGGGCAGGCTGGACGTAGGGGTCGTAGGCGACGACCTTCATGCCGAACGCCGACATGCGCTGCGCGACCAGGGCGCCGATGCGGCCGAGGCCGACGACACCGAGGGTCTTCTCGGCCAGCTCGACGCCCGTGTACTTCGAGCGCTTCCACTCGCCGTTCTTGAGCGCGGTGTTGGCCTGCGGGATGTGGCGCGCGGTGGCCAGCAGCAGACCACAGGCCAGCTCGGCCGCGGTCACGATGTTCGAGGTCGGGGCGTTGACGACCATCACGCCGGCCTTGGTGGCGGCGGCGACGTCGACGTTGTCCAGGCCGACGCCGGCTCGTGCGACGACCTTCAGCTTCTTCGCGGCGGCAACGGCCTCCGCGTCGACCTTGGTGGCCGAACGGATCAGGATCGCGTCGACGTCCGCGATCGCGGGCAGCAGCTCGGCGCGGTCCGCGCCGTTGCACTGCCGGATCTCGAAGTCCGGGCCCAGGGCGTCGACGGTCGCGGGCGACAGCTCTTCAGCGATGAGTACGACAGGTTTCGAGCTCACGTGAGTCCTCACAAGTCCAATGCGGACGGCCGTCCCGACGGCCGCATGCGGTGGAGGGTTGCTAGCCGCGTGGAAGACGCACGACGCTGTGGGCCTGACGCGTATGTTGTGCAGCAGTCTAGTGGCGTCGCGGGGAACGTCTTACGCCGCTGCGGAAGGATCACCCGTCCGTGGCTGGCCGGGGTGGACAACGTCGCGGTCACGGGTGTTACCCAGGGTTGACCGAAGGGGCCGGAGCGGGATGCTCCGGCCCCTTGGCCGTACGGCTTACGCCTCGTCGTCGTTGACCCACGACATGAGCTTGCGGAGCTCCTTGCCGGTGGTCTCCAGGAGGGACTCGGCGTCCTGCTGCTTGTACTCGTTGTACTTCTTCAGACCGCCGTGGTACTCGTCCATCCACTGCTGGGCGAACGTGCCGTCCTGGATCTCGGCGAGGACCTTCTTCATCTCGGCCTTGGTGGCGTCCGTGATGATCCGCGGGCCGGTGACGTAGTCGCCCCACTCGGCGGTCTCGGAGACGGACCAGCGCATCTTCTCCAGGCCGCCCTCGTACATGAGGTCGACGATGAGCTTCAGCTCGTGCAGGCACTCGAAGTACGCGATCTCCGGCTGGTAACCGGCCTCGGTCAGCGTCTCGAAGCCCGCCTTGACCAGCGCGGCCGTACCACCACACAGGACGGCCTGCTCACCGAACAGGTCGGTCTCGGTCTCCTCGGTGAAGGTCGTCTTGATGACACCGGCGCGGGTGCCGCCGATGCCCTTCGCGTACGACAGGGCGAGCGGGAAGGCGCTGCCGGTCGCGTCCTGCTCGACGGCCGCGATGCAGGGAACACCGCGACCCTCCTCGTACTGGCGGCGCACGAGGTGGCCCGGGCCCTTGGGGGCGACCATGCAGACGTCGATGCCGGCCGGGGGCTTGATGAAGCCGAAGCGGATGTTCAGGCCGTGACCGAAGAACAGCGCGTCGCCGTCCTTCAGGTTGTCCTTGATGGACTCCTCGTAGACCTGGGCCTGGATCGGGTCCGGGACCAGGATCATGATGACGTCGGCCTCGGCGGCGGCCTCCGACGGGGTCACCACGCGCAGGCCCTGCTCCTCGGCCTTCGCCTTGGACTTGGAGCCCTCATGCAGACCGACCCGGACGTCGACACCCGAGTCACGGAGCGACAGCGCGTGGGCGTGGCCCTGGCTGCCGTAACCGATGACCGCGACCTTGCGGCCCTGGATGATGGACAGGTCGGCGTCGTCGTCGTAGAACAGCTCGGCCACTGGGGTTCTCCTTGGTGTGCGGTGTTGCGTCCCACCGTACGGCGGGCGGGGGGAGGGAAGTTTTCGGGTCTCGGCATACGGGCGGCCGACGATCACCGACCGCCCGTACTCAATGCCGTTCACGGACTCAGAGAGACCGTTCACGGACTCAGGTACGACCGTTTACAGCCTTACGCGGATCGGTCCAGCGCGCGCAGCGACCGGTCCGTGATCGAACGCGCCCCGCGTCCGATCGCGATCGTGCCGGACTGGACGAGCTCCTTGATGCCGAACGGCTCCAGCATCTTGAGCATGGCCTCCAGCTTGTCGGCGCCGCCGGTGGCCTCGATGGTGACGGCCTCCGGGGAGACGTCCACGGTCTTGGCGCGGAACAGCTGGACGATCTCGACGATCTGGGAGCGCGTCTCGTTGTCGGCGCGCACCTTCACCAGAACGAGTTCCCGCTGAACGGCCGAGCCGGGTTCCAGCTCGACGATCTTCAGGACGTTGACGAGCTTGTTGAGCTGCTTGGTGACCTGTTCGAGCGGCAGAGCCTCGATCACGTTCACCACGATGGTGATGCGGGAGATCTCGGGGTGCTCGGTGACACCGACGGCAAGAGAGTCGATGTTGAAGCCGCGCCGGGAGAACAGGGCGGTGATCCGGGCGAGAACACCGGGCTTGTTCTCGACGAGGACGGAGAGGGTGTGCTTGCTGCTCATGGTTCTGACTCGGCTCTCTCTCAGTCGTCTTCGTTGTCGCCGAAGTCGGGGCGGACGTCCCGGGCGGCCATGATCTCGTCGTTCGAGGTGCCGGCGGCGACCATCGGCCACACCATCGCGTCCTCGTGGACGATGAAGTCGACCACGACGGGGCGGTCATTGATGGAGTTCGCCTCTTCGATGACCTTGTCCAGCTGGTCCGGGGACTCGCAGCGGATCGCGTAGCAGCCCATGGCCTCCGACAGCTTCACGAAGTCCGGGACGCGGGTGCCCGCGCTCGGCTGCTTGCCGTCGGCGTCCGGGCCGCTGTGCAGCACGGTGTTGGAGTAGCGCTGGTTGTAGAAGAGGGTCTGCCATTGGCGGACCATCCCGAGGGCGCCGTTGTTGATGATGGCGACCTTGATCGGGATGTTGTTCAGGGCGCAGGTGGTGAGCTCCTGGTTGGTCATCTGGAAGCAGCCGTCGCCGTCGACCGCCCAGACCGTGCGGTCCGGCTGCCCCGCCTTGGCACCCATCGCGGCCGGGACCGCGTAACCCATCGTTCCGGCGCCGCCGGAGTTCAGCCAGGTCGCGGGCTTCTCGTACTGGATGAAGTGCGCGGCCCACATCTGGTGCTGGCCGACGCCCGCGGCGAAGATCGTGCCCTCCGGCGCGAGCTGGCCGATGCGCTCGATGACCTGCTGCGGCGAGAGCGAGCCGTCGGTCGGCTGGTCGTAGCCCAGCGGGTAGCCGTCGCGCCAGCGGTTCAGGTCGTTCCACCAGGCGGTGTAGTCGCCGACGTGACCCTCGCTGTGCTCCTTCTGCACGGCTTGGACCAGGTCGGCGATGACCTCGCGGGCGTCCCCGACGATCGGCACGTCCGCGGCGCGGTTCTTGCCGATCTCGGCCGGGTCGATGTCGGCGTGGACGATCTTGGCGTACGGGGCGAAGCTGTCCAGCTTGCCGGTGACGCGGTCGTCGAAGCGGGCTCCGAGGGCGACGATCAGGTCGGCCTTCTGCAGCGCGGTGACGGCGGTGACCGCACCGTGCATGCCCGGCATTCCCACGTGCAGCTGGTGGCTGTCGGGGAATGCGCCGAGCGCCATCAGTGTGGTGGTGACGGGCGCTCCGGTGAGTTCTGCGAGGACCTTCAGCTCGGCGGTGGCCTGCGCCTTGAGGACGCCGCCACCGACGTACAGGACGGGCCGCTTGGCGGCGGTGATCAGCTTGGCGGCCTCGCGGATCTGCTTGGCGTGCGGCTTGGTCACCGGGCGGTAGCCGGGCAGGTCGGTGGCGGGCGGCCACTGAAAGACGGTCTGCGCCTGGAGGGCGTCCTTGGCGATGTCGACGAGGACGGGGCCGGGACGGCCGGTGGAGGCGATGTGGAAGGCCTCCGCGATCGTCTTCGGGATGTCCTCGGCCTTGGTGACCAGGAAGTTGTGCTTGGTGACCGGCATCGTGATGCCGACGATGTCCGCCTCCTGGAAGGCGTCCGTGCCGATCGCCTTGGACGCGACCTGCCCGGTGATCGCCACGAGCGGCACCGAGTCCATGTGTGCGTCCGCGATCGGCGTCACCAGGTTGGTGGCGCCGGGGCCGCTGGTCGCCATGCAGACGCCGACCTTGCCGGTGGCCTGTGCGTAACCGGTCGCCGCGTGACCCGCGCCCTGCTCGTGCCGCACCAGCACGTGCCGCACACGCGTCGAGTCCATCAACGGGTCGTAAGCCGGAAGGATCGCACCGCCGGGAATGCCGAATACCGTCTCGGCCCCGACCTCCTCGAGAGAACGGATGAGGGACTTCGCTCCCGTGACGTACTCGGGGGCGGACTGCTGTCCTCCGGAACGGGGCCGCGGCTGCGGATGGTGGGCCCCGGTGGCCTGCTCGGTCATCGGCATTCTCTTCTCGATGCTGAGGGTTTTTGCGAGGTTTGTACGGTGTTCGACTGGTGCCTGTGCAACAAAAAACCCCTCGTGCCGTGAGGCAAGCGAGGGGAGCGCGCCGGGTGCGGTCGCTGGGGGTTCCGGGTCCGTCCGGTGGCCACCAGCTTCAGCCGACGCGCTTTCCAAGTACGAGAATTCGGGTGCGCATGGCATTGACCCTCCCTCCGGCACGCACCGACTGTCAAGTGGGTGGGACGGGCGTCTCATTATGTGAGCGGAGGGCGGTTCCGCTCCCGTAAACAGCGGGCACACCACTCGTATACACCCCTGCGCCACCGCCCGCGAACGCAGGCTCGACCGGCCCGTGCGGCACCGGATAGTGGCCGGAAGACAGCGCTCTGCGCAGCCGGTACTCGTCGAGCGGCCCGGAGAACGCCATGCCCTGCCCATGCGTGCAGCCCATCGCGCGCAGCGCGACGACCTGCTCCGGAAGGTCCACGCCCTCGGCCACGGACTGGAGCCCCAGGTCGGCGGCGATGCGCAGCAGCCCGCTGGTGATCTTGTGCAGCCGGGCGGACTCGACGACGCCCTCGACGAGACTTCGGTCGAGCTTCAGCATGTCGATAGGGAGCCTTCTGAGTGCCGTGATGGCGGCACAGCCGCTGCCGAAGCCTTCGAGGGCGATACGGACACCGAGGCGCCTGAGCGCGTTCAGCCGACGCTCCAGCTCGTCCGGGGAGACCCGGGGATCGGTGTCGGACAGCTCGACGATCAGGGCACCGGAGGGCAGGCCGTAGCGGGTCAGCAGGGCCTCAACGGAGCCGAGAGGCATCGAGCGGTCCAGCAGGCGCCGGGCGCTCAGTCGGACGGCGACGGGCACCGCGACGCCCGCGGCGGCGCGCTCGGCGGCCTGCTCGACGGCCTCCTCCAGCATCCAGCGGCTCAGCTCGGCGGTCTTGTCGCTGTCCTCGGCGACGCGCAGAAACTCGGCGGGCGTGAAGAGCACGCCCTGGGAGGAGCGCCAGCGCGCCTGGGCGGTGACCGTCGTGATCCGGCCATTCTCGAGGCAGACCACGGGCTGGTGCAGCAGCGCGAACTCGCCGTCCCGGAGGGCGGAGCGCAGCCTCGTCGCCAGCTCCGCCTTGCGTACGACGTCCTGCTGCATCTGGGGCGCGTACAGCTCGACGCGGCCCTTGCCGGCCGCCTTGGCGCGGTACATGGCGAGGTCGGCGTTGCGCAGCAGCTCTCCCGCGCCCAGGCCCGGCTCGGCGAAGCCGACGCCGATGGACGCGGCGACCCGGACGTCATTGCCGTCGATGGCATACGGCTGCGAGAGCCTGATCCGCAGGCGGTCGGCGAGCTCCAGGATCTGCTGCTCGCGCGCGGTGCGGTCGCGGCTGCCGTCACCGACGATGAGCGCCGCGAACTCGTCGCCGCCCAGGCGGGCGGCGGTGTCGCCCTGGCGCACCGAGTCCTGGAGTCTGCGGGCGGCCTGGACGAGGAGCTCGTCGCCGGCCTGGTGCCCGATCGTGTCGTTGACGGCCTTGAAGCCATCCAGGTCGATGAAGAGAACGGCCGTGCCACGGAGTGCAGCGCCCCGGTCGGAGGAGCGGCGGCCGGAGAGCGCCTGCTGGACTCGCTGGGTGAACAGCGCGCGGTTGGGCAGGTCGGTGAGCGGATCGTGCTCCGCGTTGTGCTGCAGCTGCGCCTGCAGACGCACCCGCTCGGTGACGTCGCGGCTGTTGAAGATGAGGCCGCCGTGGTGCCGGTTGACGGTGGACTCCACATTGAGCCAGCCGCCGTCGCCGGACTTGAAGCGGCACTCGATGCGGGTGGTGGGCTCCTCGATGTGGCTGGCGGCCAGGAAACGTCGCACTTCGTGCACCACGCAGCCGAGGTCCTCGGGGTGGATGAGTGAGGCGAGCTCGGAGCCGACGAGTTCTTCGGCGTTGCGGCCGTAGACTCCGGCGGCGGCCGGGCTGACGTACCTCAGGATGCCGTTGGGCGCGGCGATCATGATGACGTCGCTGGAGCCCTGCACCAGGGAGCGGAAGTGGTTCTCCTTCTGGGCCAGCTCCTGGGTGAGGGTGATGTTGTCGAGCAGCATGATGCCCTGTCGCACGACGAGGGCGAGCACGACCAGGCCCGCGGTGATGAGCACCACGCGGTCGACACGGTGGCCGTTGAGGACGTTGTAGAGAATCCCCAGCGTGCAGACGGCCGCGGCCAGATAGGGCGTGAGCGCGGCCAGCGATCCGGCGATCGGGCGGGTGGCCGGATATCGGTGCTGGCCGCCTGGCTGCGGGAGCACGTGCCCGTCCGGTCGGCCCCTGTGCCGCTGTCCCGGGATGTGCTCGTGCACCACGCGCGCGTGCCCGTCGTCGTCCGGCTGTCCGATCCGGGGGCCGACCCAGGGGGCGTACGCGAGGAGCAGCGAGCCGGCGAACCAGCCCGCGTCGAGGAGCTGCCCCGAGCGGTAGTTGTTGTGCATGAGCGGCGAGGTGAACAGGGCGTCGCACATCACGGTCAGGGCGAGTGCGCCGATGGCCGTGTTCACCGCGGAGCGGTTCAGCGACGAGCGCCGGAAGTGCAGCGCCAGCACCATGCTGACCAGAGCGATGTCCAGCAGGGGGTACGCCAGGGAGAGCGCGGTGTGCGCGACGCTCGGCCCGCCGAACTGCGCCGCCTGCGCAAGCGCCAGGCTCCAGGACAGCGTGAGCAACGAACCGCCGATCAGCCAGGCGTCGAGCGCCAGACAGACCCAACCGGCCTTGGTCACGGGCCTCTTGGCGAGCACGAGTAGTCCTACGATGGCGGGCGGAGCGAAACAGAGGAAGAAGAGATCGGCGTAACTGGGGCTCGGGACCTCGCGGTGGAGCACGACCTCGTACCACCCCCAGACCAGATTGCCCAGTGAGGCCATCGCGGAGGAGAGCGCGAACAGCAGCCATGCGGGCCGAAAGCGACTGCGGCGGCTGCGGGCACAGACGAAGCAGGAGACCGCGGCGGTGCCCGCAGCGGCGCTCAGCCCGAAGTCGCCCATGATCAGTGCGAGGGTCGCGGAGCCCCAGCCGAGCGCGGAACCGACGGCGTATGCCGCGCACACCAGGGCCAGCACGAGTTGCGAGACCATTCCCGTCCCGCCTCCGGGCACCGGCCGACGGGTCAGCAGCGCCCGGGGCGAGCTCACCGGGCCCACCCGGTCCGCGCCGCGGGGTCCCGCTGGTCCGTGTGCGCTGGGTGCGCATGCGTCCTGCGGCCGCTTTGCCTGCGGTGATGATGACCACCATGACCGCCATGACCGCCATGACCGCTGTGGCCGCATCTGCGCGTGGCAGCGCGCCAGGGTCGTCGGCGGCCCTGCCGCGTCGGATCGTTGGTCCATAGGCCGTGCATCGCCCGTCGCCCCCCTCGCAGTCCGAATGTCCATCCCCGGCGCCGAACGGTGCGCGGCGCAGCCCCTGTCGGGACGATACACCAGTCTCGTCACTCAGGGACATAGCCTCTCTACGCTCCGTGACGGTCAGCGGAGATGCGGACACCGCCCGCATTCGGCGGACTGCGGAGGGTGCCCGAATTCGGTTACGCGCCCGTCGTAAGGACCACGTTGCCCAGCGGCTCCCGGTTCACGAAACGATTCAACTGAGCGACCAGAAGCCGCTTGGCGCGCGGCAGGAACGCGGAGGTGGGGCCGCCTACGTGGGGGCTGATGAGCACGCCGGGCGCCTGCCACAAGGGGTGTCCCTGGGGCAGCGGTTCGGGATCGGTGACGTCGAGGGCCGCGGTGATCCGCCCACGCTCCAGCTCGGCGAGGAGCGCCAAGGTGTCGACGACCTGCCCGCGCGCGACGTTCACGAGGAGCGCGCCGTCCTTCATCCGGGACAGGAAGTCGGCGTTCACCAGGCCACGCGTGCTGTCGGTGAGGGGCGTGGACAGCACCACGATGTCGGCCTCGGGGAGCAGGGCGGGCAGTTCCGTGAGCGGATGCACCGGACCGCGCGCCGTGGTGCGCTCAGAGCGCGCGACGCGCGCCACCCGCGCGAGCTCAAAAGGCGCGAGCCGGTCTTCGATTGCGGACCCGATCGACCCGTATCCCACGATCAGTACGGATTTGTCGGCCAGCGCCTGATGGAACCCGGACCGCCACTCCCCCTTGTCCTGCGCCCGTACGAAGTCGGGGATGCCCCGCAGCGAGGCGAGGATCAGGGCGAGGGCGAGCTCGCCGGTGCTCGCCTCGTGCACGCCGCGGGCGTTGCACAGCTGCACGCCCGGGCGCAGGGACCGCAGGCTCGGCTGGACGTGGTCGACCCCGGCGGAGAGCGTCTGCACGACCCGCAGCGATGTCATGTCGGCCATCGGCCGCTGCGAGACGGCGGGCGGCTTCATATAGGGCACGACATAGAACTCGCAGTCGGCGGGATCCGCGGGAAACTCCTGGTCGCCGTCCCAGAAACGGTAGTTGAGGCCTTCGGGCAGGCCCTCGATCTCGTCGGCGTGAATCGGGAGCCACACATCGGAAGTCATGGTCAGGAGGCTATGCCAGGCACGGGGACGCGCAGAGGTTAGGTTGGGGTGCCAGGAGAGGGAGGGTTACGGCCAGGTGGAGCGCAGGACGATCGGCGCGGCGGCGCTCGAGGTGGGGGCGGTCGGGCTCGGGTGCATGCCGATGAGCTGGGCGTACACCGGTTCGCGGCAGCGGGGCGAGGAGTCGCTGCGGGCGGTGCACGCGGCGCTCGACCGGGGTTCGACGCTGCTCGACACGGCCGACATGTACGGCCCCTTCACCAATGAGCTGCTGGTGGGGAGGGTGCTGAAGGAGCGGCGCTCCGAGGCCTTCGTGTCGACCAAGGTGGGCCTGCTGGTGGGCGAGCAGCACATCGTGGCCAACGGGCGCCCCGGCTATGTGAAACGTGCGTGCGACGCCTCACTGCGCCGCCTTCAGACGGACGTGATCGACCTCTATCAGCTGCACCGTGCGGACCCTGAGATTCCGGTCGAGGAGACGTGGGGCGCGATGGCCGAACTCGTCTCGGCCGGAAAGGTGCGATCGCTCGGGTTGTGCGCGGTGGGTGCTCGTTCCGCCCGCCGCTCGGGGGCGCGACTGCATGACGGAACGATCCGGCAGCTGGAGCGGGTGCAGCAGGTGTTCCCGGTGAGTGCCGTGCAGGCGGAGCTGTCGGTGTGGTCGACGGAGGCGCTGGCCGCACTGCTGCCGTGGTGCGCGGCGCGCGGGGTCGGTTTTCTGGCGGCGATGCCGCTGGGCAACGGCTTCCTGACCGGCACGCTGACCCCCGGCGAGGGCTTCGAGCCCGACGACGTACGCGCCCGCCACCCCCGTTTCACGGCCGAGATGATGGCCGCGAACCAGCCCATCGTCGCCGGGCTACGGCGGATCGCCCGGCGGCACGGGGGCGGCGGGGACCACGGGGACGAGGTCACGCCCGCGCAGGTGGCGCTGGCCTGGGTGCTGGCCCAGGGTCGGCATGTGGTCCCCGTGCCGGGGGCCAAGCGGGAGCGGTGGGTCACCCAGAACGCGGGGGCGGCCGCGCTGCGGCTGACGGCGGAGGATCTGGCGGAGGTGGCGGGGTTGCCGGGGGCACAGGGGTCCTGGGACTGAAAGCGCGTCGGTGATCCCGGCTTCGCCGATGTGAGGTTCATTGATCGGGAACCCCTGGGGCGCGAGCGGTGTATGAACAGTAGGACCGCCGCGTCGAAGGGACCCTGATGGTGCAACGTCGAGTAGTAACAGCGGTGTTGGCCGCGGCCACGCTGCTGGTGACGGCCGGCTGTTCCTCCGACGGCGGGGGAGAGTCCGACGTCGGGAGCGCCTTCCCGAGCATCGGGAGTAAGAGTACGGGGGCGTCGTCCTCGCAGTCGGCCGCCGAGGAGACCCCGCCGGCCAAGGGCTCGGTGAAGGTCGTACGGACGGTCACCGAGGACCTGGAGTCGCCCTGGGGCCTCGCCCCGCTGCCCGACGGCGACCTGCTCGTCTCCTCCCGCGACGAGGCGACGATCACCCGGGTCGACGAGGAGACCGGCAAGAAGACGGAGCTGGGCGAGGTGCCAGGGGTGGCCCCCGCGGGAGAGGGCGGCCTCCTGGGTATCGCCCTCTCCCCCACGTTCGCCTCGGACCACATGATCTACGCGTACTTCACGACGGCGTCGGACAACCGCATCGTCCGCATGCTGTACGACGAGAAGAAGCCGTCCGGCGAGCAGCTCGGCGCGCCGGACACGATCTTCAAGGGCATCCCCAAGGGAGTGATCCACAACGGCGGCCGGATCGCGTTCGGCCCGGACAAGATGCTGTACGCGGGCGCGGGTGAAACGGGTGACCCGGGCCTGGCGCAGGACAAGAAGTCACTGGGCGGCAAGATCCTGCGGATGACGCCGGACGGCGATCCGGCGCCGGGCAACCCCTTCGACGACTCGGTCGTCTACTCGTACGGGCATCGCAATGTCCAGGGCCTCGCCTGGGACGACAAACAGCGTCTGTGGGCCGCCGAGTTCGGCCAGGACACCTGGGACGAGCTGAATCAGATCAAGCCCGGCGGCAATTACGGCTGGCCGGTGGTCGAGGGCAAGAGCGACGACGCCGAGTACCAGAACCCGGTCGCCCAGTGGGGCACGGACGACGCCTCCCCGAGCGGCATCGCCTATGCCGAGGGCTCCATCTGGATGGCGGGCCTCAAGGGCGAGCGTCTGTGGCGCATCCCCCTGAAGGGCACCGAGGCTTCCGCCACCCCGCAGGCCTTCCTCAAGGGCGAGTACGGCCGTCTGCGCACCGTGGTCTCCGCGGGCGGCGACAAGCTCTGGCTGGTCACGAGCGAGACGGACGGCCGCGGCAGCCCCGGAGAGGGGGACGACAGGATTCTGGAGCTGGAGGTGAAGTAGATCGGCCCTCAGTCCTGGGCGGGCGCCTCCGCCGGGTCCCCCTGGTCCTGGTCCTGCTCGTGGTCCTGGTTGGGCAGCCGAACGACCACCTTGCCCGACGACAGGTCGATGGGGCCCCGGCCCGGGTCTCCGTCGTTCAGGTCCACGCGGGTCAGTTCCAGCCGTCTGCGTTCGTCATTGGTGTGCTTGCGGCCTGGTGCGAAGAGCTCCTCGAACATGTTGAACACGGCGCCTCCCTCGGCCCCCGGGTCCCGTCCAGCGTATGCCTCAGCTCGCCGTCCTGGACACGGGGGTTTCCGGGGGGAACAGCCGCAGCCGATGCGCCAGTGCCGCCGCCTCGCCCCGGCCCGAGACGTCCAGCTTGGACAGGATGTTCGACACGTGGACGCTGGCGGTCTTCGGGGAGATGAACAGTTCCTCGGCGATCTGGCGGTTGCTGCGGCCGGCGGCGACGAGGCGCAGGACGTCGCGCTCGCGGCTGGTGAGGCCCAGGGCCGCCGCCGGGTCGGCAGGGGTCAGGGCGGACGGTTCGGGGGCGTGGCCCAGGGCGAGCCGGGCGCGCTGGGCGAGCAGCGCGACGGCGTCGGCGAGGGGGCGCGCGCCGAGGTGGTCGGCCGCCGCTCGGGCCAGCCGCAGAAGTTCGGTGGCGCGGGCGCGGTCGTTCTCGTCCGTGCCGGCGGTCAGCAGGGCCTCGGCGAGGCGGAGGCGGACGCGGGCGAGGTCGTAGGGGCGCTCCAGCGCTTCGAAGGCGGTGACCGCCTCGGACCACTCGTGCGGGTCGGCCATGCCCTCGGCTCGCCGGAGTTCTGCGCGCACCCACTGTTCGTGGGCGAGCCAGACGGGCGCTCCGGTGGCCAGGGACTTGGCGGCCTTGCGGAGGTGTTCCACGGTCTCGGCGCGGCCCGCTTCGGCGAGGGGCAGTCCGCGGGCGTCGGCCTCCGCGGTGGCGGCGGTGAGCAGCAGGGGCCAGGCGTAGCGCTGGGTGCCGGGTGGGAAGCCCGCGTCGAGGGCCTGCTCCAGGGCGGCGCGGGCGTCGAGGAGGCGGCCCTCGCAGGCGGCGATGGCCATCACCGTGCGCGCCAGCGGCAGCGAATGCTGCGGCATCGGGTCGTGCGTGCCGAAGTGGTCGCGGGCGGCGGCGAGCCTGCGGCCTGCCTCGGCGAGGTCGCCGCGGGCAAGTGCGAAATCCGCCAGACGCATGGCGCCGCTGCCGGATGGCTTGCCGCTGAGCCCCACGCCCAGCGCGTTCCCCGCCGCCTCGACGGCCTCGTCCCACTGGCCGAGCGCGTGGAGCGACTCCGCGAGATTGCCCCACACCCAGGCCTCGGTGTCCAACAGGCCGGTCTTCCGGGCGAGTTCGACGCCTTCCCGCAGGATCGGGACGGCCTCGCGGGAGCGGCCGACCGACTCCAGGTTGGACGGCAGGTTGATGTGGACACGGCCCACGACGAGGGAGGCACCGTGCCGGGCCACCCGCTCTTTCACCTCGTACATCTCCGCGAGCCCTGCCTCGACGTCACCCGAGTCGACCATGAGGCCGCCGAGGGTGAGCCGGGCGTGCAGCTCGATGTCGCGGGCGCCGACCATGCGCGCGTACTCCACGGCGCGCTCGGCGGCCGAGAGGGCGCCGGGGCCCGGCTCGTGCAGCATGCACCAGTTGGCGACCGCCGACAGCACCTCGGCGTGTACCTCCGACGGCGGCAGGCCGCGTACCAGGTCCTGGGCGGTGGCGAGTTCCTTCCAGCCGTCGCCGCGGGCCTGCGTCTGGACCAGACGGGAGCGCTGGGTCCAGAACCAGGCGGCGCGCAGGGGATCGTGCTCGTCCTCCAAGAGGTGCAGGGCGCGCTTGGTGATCTTCAGGGCGCGCTCGCGCTCCCCGCACAGCCGGCCCGCGACGGCGGCCTCGGCCATCAGGTCGAGGTAGCGCAGGGGTGTGGTGCCGGGGTCACCGCCACAAGGAGGGAACACCTCCACGTAGTCGACGGGGCGCAGCTCGGCCCGTACGGCGTCGGGGGCGACGTCCCACAGCTCCATGGCCCGCTCCAGGAGCCTCAGTTGCTCGGAGTGGGCGTGCCGGCAGCGGGCCTCCGCGGAGGCGTCGAGGACGGCAGGCAGGGCCTTGGCCGCGTCGTGCGCGTGGTACCAGTAGCTGGCCAGCCGGGTGGCACGCTCGTCGGCCGGTACGAGCGTCGGGTCGGCCTCCAGGGCTTCGGCGTAGCGGCGGTTGAAGCGGGAGCGCTCGCCGGGCAGCAGGTCGTCGCTGACGGCCTCGCGGACCAGGGAGTGGCGGAAGCGGTAGCCGTCGCCGCCGGGCGAGGCGAGCAGGATGTGGGTGCCGACGGCGGCGCGCAGCGCCTCGATGAGGTCGTCCTCGGCCAGTCGCGCGACCGCGGCGAGCAGTCGGTACTCGACGACCGAGCCGCCCTCGGCGACGATCCGGGCGACCCGCTGGGCGCTCTCGGGGAGGCCTTCGACGCGTACGAGGAGCAGGTCGCGGAGGGAGTCCGTGAGCCCCGTACGGCAGCCCTGGTGGGCGGCGACGGCGAGTTCCTCGACGAAGAAGGCGTTGCCGTCGGAGCGTTCGAAGATGTCGTCGACCTGGGCCGGATCCGGTTCGTGGGCGAGGATTCCGGCGATCTGGCGGCCGACCTCGGCGCGGTTGAAGCGGGCGAGTTCGATGCGGCGGACCGTGCGGAGGCGGTCGAGTTCGGCGAGCAGGGGGCGCAGCGGGTGGCGGCGGTGGATGTCGTCGGCGCGGTAGGTGGCGACGACGACGAGGCGGCCGCTGCGCAGGGTGCGGAAGAGGTAGGCGAGCAGGTGGCGGGTGGAGGCGTCGGCCCAGTGCAGGTCCTCCAGGGCGATGACGACCGTACGGTCCGCGGCGACGCGCTCCAGGAGGCGGGCGGTGAGTTCGAACAGCCGGGCCATGCCCTCCTCGTCGAATCGCCGACCCGGGGTGGACTCGCCCAACTCGGGCAGCAGCCGGGCCAGTTCCTCCTCCTGCCCGGCGGCAGCGGCGGCGAGCTCGTCCGGGAGCCTGCGGCGCAGGGCGCGCAGGGCCGTGGAGAAGGGGGCGAAGGGCAGTCCGTCGGCGCCGATCTCGACGCAGCCGCCACAGGCGAAGACGGCGCCCTCGCGGTCGACCGCGAGGGCGAACTCCTCGAGCAGGCGCGTCTTTCCGACCCCGGCCTCGCCGCCGAGCAGCAACGCTTGCGGCTCTCCCGCGGCGGCGCGGGAGAGCGCTTCGCGCAGTACTCCCAGTTCGTCGATGCGGCCGACGAACACCGGGCTGACGGACCTGGTCTCCACAGGCCCGAGCATCGCACAGGGGTCCGACACTGCGGCACCGATTATCGGGAGGGCGACGGGCGCCCCCGGCTGTGGACGGCCGACCGCCGTGCGGCCCTTCACCACCCCGCCGTCCACCTGTGCCCCAGCCTCCACCGGTGCCCCGCCGTCCGCCCGTGCCTCAGCGTTCCGCCCGTGCCTCACCGCTCACGCCGCGCGGGCGAACCGGTGCCGGCGGGGGCGGCGGCTATCCGCCTGCCCCTCCGTGTCGTTCCGGCCGGACTCGCGCGCGGCGGCGCGGCGGGCGGCACGACGGGCGCGGAGGGCCTCCCGCGCCAGCCGGTCGTTCTGGGCCTCTCGGATCAGCTCTGTGGACCGGATCTGGTGGAGCTCGTACTCGAACATCTCGTACCCCTCGTGAAGATTCGGTTTCGGCCTCGCTTCTTGCGATGCCTCAACCTTCGTCTCCAAGGGGGGTGTGGCACATCGGGAGAGTTCCGCATCTTGCGCACGCGAAGGGCCTTAGACCCGCCGTAAGTGACTTACGACGGCTCTAAGGCCCCTCAGAGGTACGGAGATTCAGCTGGTGGACGGCAGTCCGAGCAGGATGTCGGAGTACTTGGCGACCGCGAGCACCAGGCCGATGACGCCGAGCGAGACACCCGCCCAGGCGACCGACTTGATCCAGGCGGCCTGCGGCTTGCCGGGGGCTCCGAAGGCGGGCCGGACCAGGACGAAGACGCCGACGAGCAGCGCGAGCAGCGCGAAGAGGCCGCCGACGAGCGCGGTGGTCGCCCACGCGTCGCCGTAGACCTCCTTGACCTGCGTGGCGACGCTCGCGGTCGACGAGGTCTCCAACTGGCCCACGAGGGTCTCGCGCGCGGCGGCCACGGTGGCGACCCAGCTGCCGGTGAGCGACACGATGCCGAGTCCGGCGGAGACGACGGCTGCGGCGCCCAGGCCGACGCCGGAGGCGTCCTTCTCGACCTCGGGGGTGTCATCGCCCTCGAGGTCCTCGGCCTCCAGGTCGTCGTCCTCGTCCTCGACGGCGTCCTGCTCGTCGACGACCTCGGCGTCCGGAGTCTCGTCGGTCTTGGTGACGTTCACGGTTTCCTTGTCGCTCTTCGCCTCGGTGCCGTTCGCGTCCACGGCTTCGTCAACTGTCTTGGTTCCCATGCCTCGCACCGTACGGACGCAGTCTGAGAAGTCTCTTAATGATCGTTGTGAGCGTCACGCGCGCGTGCCGCCCGCCACTCGGGCGCGAGTACGGACCACACCTCCAAGTCGTGCCGTACGCCCCTGTAGGGCTGCTTCTCCCGCAGCACCCCGTCCTGGCTCATCCCGAGCCGCCTGGCCACGTTGAGGCTCGGCACGTTCCCCGCGGCGGCGACCCACTCCACCCGGTGGATCCCCCGCTCCTCGACCGCCCAGTCGATGAGCAGCCTCATCGCGCGCGTGACCAGACCGCGCCCGGCGGCGGCGGGTTCCAGCCAGCACCCGACCTCGCAGTTGCCCTGTTCCGCGTCGAAGTTCAGGAAGAGCACCCCGCCCACGAGCTTCCCGTCCAGCCACAGGCCGTGCAGGGACCCGGTGTCGGCGGCGCGCATGTCGGCGTACCGCTGGAGGTGCGCCCGCGCGGACGGCACGTCCGTGGACTGGGACCCGAAGGGGATGTACTGACCGATGAAGTCACGCCCGCGCTCCAGATGCGCGAGGAACTCCTCGGCATGCCAGGGCTCCAGGGGCCGCAGTTCCGCGCTGTCGTCACCCAGGGATATCGCGTACATCCCGTCGCCGCTCCTTCTCCCGTACGTCCGCCCGCAGGCGCTGTTAGGGGGATGCATCGGCTTCGATGCATCCCCCTAGGTGGGTACTTACGGGTACTCAGCCCTCGCTGACGCCCAGCTTCTCCAGGATCAGTTCCTTGACGCGGGCCGCGTCGGCCTGACCACGGGTGGCCTTCATGACCGCGCCGACCAGGGCGCCGGCCGCGGCCACCTTGCCGCCGCGGATCTTGTCCGCGACGCCCGGGTTGCCGGCGATGGCCTCGTCGACGGCCGCGGTGAGCGCGCCCTCGTCCGAGACGACCTTCAGACCGCGCTTCTCGACAACCTCGTCGGGGGTGCCCTCGCCCGCGAGGACGCCCTCGATGACCTGACGGGCGAGCTTGTCGTTCAGGTCTCCGGCAGCGACGAGCTGCGCCACCCGGGCGACCTGCGCCGGGGTGATGGGCAGGCCGTCCAGGGCCTTGCCCGACTCGTTGGCGCTGCGGGCCAGTTCGCCCATCCACCACTTGCGGGCGGACGCGGCGTCCGCGCCGGCCTCGATCGTGGCGACGATCGGGTCGATGGCACCGGCGTTCAGGATCGACTGCATGTCGTGGGCGTTGACGCCCCAGTCCTCGCGCAGCCGGTTGCGACGGGCGAGCGGCTGCTCGGGCAGGCCCGCGCGCAGCTCCTCGACCCACTCGCGGGACGGGGCGACGGGGACGAGGTCGGGCTCCGGGAAGTACCGGTAGTCCTCGGCCTCCTCCTTCACGCGGCCCGAGGTCGTCGACCCCGTGTCCTCGTGGAAGTGACGGGTCTCCTGGATGATCGTGCCGCCGCTGTTGAGGACCGCGGCGTGCCGCTGGATCTCGAAGCGGGCGGCACGCTCCACGGAGCGCAGCGAGTTGACGTTCTTCGTCTCGGAGCGCGTGCCGAACTTCTCGCGGCCGTGCGGACGCAGCGACAGGTTCACGTCGCAGCGCATCTGGCCCATCTCCATGCGGGCCTCCGACACACCGAGCGCCTTGATGAGCTCGCGCAGCTCGGCGACGTACGCCTTGGCGACCTCGGGAGCACGCTCGCCCGCACCCTCGATCGGCTTGGTGACGATCTCGATGAGGGGGATGCCCGCGCGGTTGTAGTCCAGGAGGGAGTACGTCGCGCCGTGGATGCGGCCGGTGGCGCCGCCCACGTGGGTGGACTTGCCGGTGTCCTCCTCCATGTGGGCGCGCTCGATCTCCACGCGGAAGACCTCGCCGTCCTCCAGCTGCACGTCGAGGTAGCCGTTGAAGGCGATCGGCTCGTCGTACTGGGAGGTCTGGAAGTTCTTCGGCATGTCCGGATAGAAGTAGTTCTTCCGGGCGAAGCGGCACCACTCGGCGATCTCGCAGTGCAGCGCGAGGCCGATCTTGATGGCGGACTCGACGCCGGTCGCGTTGACGACGGGCAGCGAGCCGGGCATGCCGAGGCAGGTGGGGCAGGTCTGCGCGTTGGGCTCGGAGCCCAGCTCGGTGGAACACCCGCAGAACATCTTGGTCTTGGTGCCGAGTTCGACATGGACTTCGAGGCCCATGACGGGGTCGTACGTCGCCAGGGCGTCCTCGTACGACACCAGCTCGTCGGTCGTGGTGGTCACGGTGAAAACTTCCCTCTCAGCCCAGCAGGACGTCGTCGTCGCCCAGGCGCTTGAGCTCCCGGTAGAGGATGGCGAGGCCGGTGACGATGGCGGCGGCGGACACGGCCGCGTCGATGAGGCGCAGCGTGTCGTGCTCCGAGCGGGCCTTCCTGGCCTGCTTGGCGACGCCGACGGCACCGAACGCGGTGGTCGCGATGGACAGGTACGTGCCGGACTTGGACTTCTTGAAGCCCTTGGCCTTGGTCAGTGCGCTCACAGCGACGGAGCCTCCTCGAGCAGCGGGTGGCCCCACTTTTCCACGAAGGCGGCCTCGACGGCGGCGCCGACCTTGTAAAGCCTCTCGTCCTTCATCGCGGGGGCGATGATCTGCAGACCGACCGGGAGGTTGTCCTCCGGGGCGAGACCGCAGGGCAGCGACATGGCGGCGTTGCCCGCGAGGTTGGTCGGGATGGTGCACAGGTCCGCGAGGTACATCGCCATCGGGTCGTCGGCGCGCTCGCCGATCGGGAAGGCGGTGGTGGGCGTGGTCGGCGAGACGATCACATCCACCTGCTCGAACGACTTCTCGAAGTCGCGGGTGATGAGCGTACGGACCTTCTGGGCGCTGCCGTAGTACGCGTCGTAGTAGCCACTCGACAGTGCGTACGTGCCGAGCATGATGCGGCGCTTGACCTCGGGGCCGAAGCCCGCCTCACGGGTGAGGGAGGTGACCTCCTCGGCGGACTTCGTGCCGTCGTCGCCGACGCGCAGGCCGTAGCGCATGGCGTCGAAGCGGGCGAGGTTCGACGAACACTCGGACGGCGCGATCAGGTAGTACGCGGCCAGCGCCAGGTCGAAGGACGGGCAGTCCAGCTCGACGATCTCGGCGCCCAGCTCCTTGAGGACGGCGACGGCCTCGTCGAAGCGCTGCACGACACCGGCCTGGTAGCCCTCGCCGCGGAACTGCTTGACGACGCCGACGCGCATACCCGCAACGCTGCCGTTGCGGGCGGCCTCGACGACCGGCGGGACCGGGGCGTCGATGGATGTCGAGTCGAGCGGATCGTGCCCGGCGATGACCTCGTGCAGGAGGGCCGCGTCCAGGACCGTACGGGCGCAGGGGCCGCCCTGGTCGAGGGAGGACGAGAAGGCCACCATGCCGTAGCGGGAGACCGCGCCGTAGGTCGGCTTGACGCCGACCGTGCCGGTGACGGCGGCCGGCTGGCGGATGGAACCGCCGGTGTCCGTGCCGATCGCGAGGGGCGACTGGAAGGAGGCGAGGGCGGCGCTGGAGCCACCGCCGGAACCGCCGGGGATGCGGGTGAGGTCCCAGGGGTTGCCGGTGGGCCCGTACGCGCTGTTCTCGGTGGAGGACCCCATGGCGAACTCGTCCATGTTGGTCTTGCCGAGGATGACGACGTCGGCGGCCTTCAGCTTCTTGGTGAGGGTCGCGTCGTACGGCGGGATCCACCCCTCGAGGATCTTCGAGCCGACGGTGGTCGGGATCCCCTCCGTGGTGAAGATGTCCTTGAGCGCGAGGGGCACGCCGGCGAGCGGACCGAGCTTCTCGCCCTTGGCCCGCTTCTCGTCGACGGCACGGGCCTGGGCGAGGGCGCCCTCGCGGTCGACGTGCAGGAAGGCGTGCACCTTCTCGTCGACGGCCTCGACACGGGCGAGGTGGGCCTCGGTGACCTGCACGGCCGTGAGCTCGCCCGCCGCGATCTTCTGCGCGATCTCTGCGGCGGTGAGCTTGATGATGTTGACGTTGGTGTCCGTCATGGTGATTAGTCCTCCCCCAGGATCTGCGGCACCTTGAAACGCTGCTGGTCCTGGGCCGGGGCGCCGGAGAGCGCCTGCTCGGGGGTGAGCGACGGACGGACCTCGTCCGCGCGCATGACGTTCGTCAGCGGCAGCGGATGAGAGGTCGGCGGTACGTCTTGGTCGGCGACCTCGCTGACGCGGGCGACCGCGCCGATGATGTCGTCGAGCTGGCCGGCGAAGTGGTCGAGCTCTTCGGCCTTCAGCTCCAGACGCGCCAGCCGTGCGAGGTGGGCGACCTCCTCGCGCGTGATGCCAGGCATGCAGCGATCCTCTGGGTGAGTGTGTGTGGTTTGGCCCAATCCTAGGGGGCCGGGGGCGGTGCCTGCGCCCGGGTTTACTCCGGGGCCCTTTCCCACCCGCACCACCAGTGACAGTTCGCCGACCAGGTGCGGGTCGCTCGCGGGCGTTCCGGCAGTCGGAGCGACCGCGGACCGTGGATATCCGGTCACGCAGTTCCCCGCGCCCCGGGCGGGGCGCTGCCGGCCCCGTCCACTACTGGGCATCGGACCGCGGACGGGCGGAAGCCTGCGGCGGCGAGCCCCGCGGGAGGGTTCCGCTTGTCGGGTGACCGTCCCGGGTGGTGCGCGGGTGGGAGACTACTCCGCGGCCGGCAACGCGGCACGCGGCCGCTGCCAGCCCCGCGACCCCCGCGCCCGCAGCCACGCCGTGGTCTCCTCGGGCGGCATCGCGGCGGCGACCAGCCACCCCTGGACCGCGTCGCAGCCCAGATCCCGCAACCGCTCCCACGTCTCGTCGTCCTCGACCCCCTCGGCCACGACCAGCAACCCCAGGGAGTGGGCCAGATCGACCGTGCAGCGCACGATCTCCGCGTCCTCGTTGTCCACCGCGAGCCGCGCCACGAAGGACCGGTCGATCTTCAGCTCACTGACCGGCAGCCGGCGCAGATGGACGAGCGACGAGTACCCCGTGCCGAAGTCGTCGAGGGACATCTTCACGCCATGTCCGGTCAGCCCGGCCAGCGTGTCCGCGGCCCGCTGCGGATCCTCCAGCAGCACGTGTTCCGTTATCTCCAGCTGAAGCGACCCCGCAGGGACCCCGTGCCGGGCGAGCCGCGCGGCGACCGCTCCCGCGAAACCGGGGGTGTGCACATCACGCGGGGACACGTTCACCGCGACCGGCACATGCAGCCCCTGCGCCCGCCACCGCGCCACCTGCCCGAGCGCCGTCTCCAGCACGTACTCGGTGAGGTGCGGCATCAGCCCGGACGACTCGGCGATCGCGATGAACTCGTCCGGCGGCACCTTCCCCCGCTCGGGATGCACCCAGCGGACCAGTGCCTCGAGCCCGGCCACCTGTCCGTCGAAGCGGACCTTCGGCTGGTAGTGCAGCTGCACCTCGTGCGCGTCGAGGGCGCGGCGCAGATCGCCCAGCAGACCGAGCCGGTCCGGCGTGTTCGAGTCCCGCTTGGACTCGTACACCTCCACCCCCGTACGGTCCCGCTTCGCCTGGTACATCGCCACGTCCGCGCGCCGCAACAGCCCCTCCGCGTCGAGCGCGTGGTCGGGGAAGACGGCGAGCCCGGCGCTGGCCTCCAGGACGAGGGTGAGCCCGTCGAGGTCCAGCGGCGAGCCCAGGGCCGCGACGAGGTTGCGGGCGACCCGTGTGGCCGACGTCGTGGAGTCGGCGACGGGCAGTAACACGGCGAACTCGTCACCGCCGAGCCGCGCGGCCTCCGCCCCGCGCGGCAGCGCCAGTCGCAGCCGGTCGGCTATCTGAAGGAGCAGCCGGTCTCCGGCGAGATGCCCCAACGTGTCATTGACCGAACGGAAACGGTCCATGTCGATCAGCAGCAGAGCGGAACGCGCACCGATGCGCTCTGCATCGTCCAGAGCCGTCCATGTGCGTTCGAGCAGCCACTGCCGGTTGGGCAGTCCGGTCAGCGGATCGCGCAACTGCTCCTCGGCCCGTACGCGGGCGATCCACAGCGTGGAGTCGAGTGCGATCAGGGGGATCGAGAACAGCGGCAGCAGCATCGGCTGCGCGACCGCGACGACGCAGATCAGCGGCGCGATACCGAGCAGGGCGACGGCTACGAGCCCCTGTCTGACCAGCGCTGTACGCGCGACGGTCGGCAGGCCTCCGGCGCGCGGCGCGTGCAGGTACCAGAGCAGGACGCGGGTGACCGCGAGATACGCGGCCGCGATCAGCACCACCTCGGGTGCGGCGTAGAAGGTCCAGGTCTCCGGGTTCCACGGCGTCTCGACGGACGGCACCCGCCCGAACACGGCCAGGACCAGCGCTCCGGCGCCGATGCCGAGGATGTCGACCGCGCCGTGCAACACCCCCTGGCGCCAGCGGTTGCGGCGCGCGATGCCGACCAGGACGACGACGGTGAGGCTGACCATGCCGGCGGGCACCCAGCCGTAGAGCAGCAGGACCGCGAGGGTGAGGGCGGCGCCGGAGCCCGTGCCGCCCCACCAGCGGGCGTGGCCGAGGGCGACCAGATGGCCGACGATGATGCCGGTCAGCAGGGCCAGCGACCAGCCGACCGCGCCGGACGGGAAGAGAGCGTGGTCGCCGCTGAACGCCCGGTAGAAACCGGTGCCGAGGACGAGTGCGGCCACCGCGACGACCGCCGCGGGCAGCGCAGGCCACGAGATGTGCCGTTCGGGATCGTGGCCCGGCAGCCCGGGGCCGCGCTCCGCGGTGTGTCGGCCGACGCCCGGAGCGGGGGCGGTGAGTGGTGCGGAGCCCGGCCCGCCGGTACCGGGAGGCTCCGAAGTCCGCCCTGTCCGGAGGCCGGCCATCCACGCGCCGGTCATGCGGAGCAGGCGCAGCCGTGAGTCCGGGGCGGCGCTCTCGGTCGGTTCCATTCCCGTCCCTCTCACAGCCGGCGGTGCCCACGCCACGCAGCCCGATGCCGACGACAATCGCCAACGGCACCGCGTCTGAAAACCCTTCCCCAGACTCTCGAAGAGCAGGGGATGCCCCAACCGCAGTTGGGCACGGCAGGCGCATACCTCAACAGTAGGCCGCAGAAGGCTTCTACGGGCAGCGGTCGGGGACGGTTGCCCGAATGCGACCGGGCCACCCGTATGCATCTGATATGCGCCGAACGGGTGGCCTTCACCCGCTACTCCTCGGTCGGAAGCGCGACTTCCGCGGCAGCTTCCGGCCCTTGTTCGAGAAGCACCGCGAAGCCCTCCTCGTTCAGCACCGGAACCTTCAGCTGCATCGCCTTGTCGAACTTGGAACCAGGATTGTCGCCTACCACCACAAAAGATGTCTTCTTCGAAACAGAACCGGTCACTTTCGCTCCCCGGCTCTGCAGGGCTTCCTTCGCGCCGTCCCGTGTGTGGTGTTCGAGCGTGCCGGTGACGACGACGGTGAGCCCTTCGAGCGGACGCGGCCCCTCGTCCTCGCCGGACCCCTCGTCCTCCATACGGACCCCGGCCGCCCGCCACTTGCGCAGGATCTCCCGGTGCCAGTCCTCGGCGAACCACTCCTTGAGCGAGGCGGCGATGATCGGGCCGACTCCCTCGGTGGTGGCGAGCTCCACTTCGGTGGCCTGGTCGATCCGGTCGACGGAGCGGAACTCGCGCGCCAGCGCCTCGGCCGCCACCGGCCCGACATGACGGATCGACAGACCGGTCAGGATCCGGGCGAGCGGGCGGTCCTTGGCCGCGGCGATGTTGTCCAGCATCGCGACGGCGTTCTTCTTGGGCTCGCCCTGCTGGTTGGCGAAGACCGTGGCGATCTTCTCCTCGCCCGTCTTCGGGTCGCGCTTGGGCAGACCGCTGTCCTGGTCGAGGACGTACGCCTTGATGGGCAGCAACTGCTCGATGGTCAGGTCGAAGAGGTCGCCCTCGTCGGCCAGCGGCGGGTCCGCGGGCTCCAGCGGCTTGGTGAGGGCCGCCGCCGCCACGTATCCGAAGTTCTCGATGTCGAGCGCCTTGCGGCCCCCGAGGTAGAAGAGCCGCTCGCGCAACTGAGCCGGGCACGAGCGCGCGTTCGGGCAACGCAGGTCGATGTCGCCCTCCTTCATGGCGCGCAGCGGCGTCCCGCACTCGGGGCACTCGGCCGGCATCACGAACTCCCGCTCGGTGCCGTCCCGCAGGTCGACGACCGGGCCGAGGATCTCCGGAATGACGTCACCGGCCTTGCGCAGCACCACCGTGTCGCCGATCAGGACGCCCTTGGCCTTCACCACGTCCTGGTTGTGCAGGGTGGCGAACTCGACCTCGGAGCCCGCGACGGTGACCGGTTCGACCTGCGCGTACGGCGTGACGCGGCCTGTGCGGCCCACTCCCACACGGATGTTGATGAGCTTGGTGTTGACCTCCTCGGGCGCGTACTTCCAGGCGATGGCCCAGCGCGGGGCTCGCGAGGTGGAGCCGAGGCGGCCCTGGAGCGGGATCTCGTCGAGCTTCACGACGACCCCGTCGATCTCGTGCTCCACGGAGTGCCGGTACTCGCCGTAGTACTCGATGAACTCCCTTACGCCGTCTAGGTCGTCGACCACCTTGGCGTACCGCGTGGTCGGCAGGCCCCAGGAGTGCAGCAGCTCGTACGCCTGGGACAGGCGGGCGAGGCCTTCGAAGCCCTCCAGCGCGCCGATGCCGTGGACGACCATGTGCAGCGGACGGGTCGCGGTGATGCGCGGGTCCTTCTGGCGCAGCGAACCCGCCGCCGCGTTGCGCGGGTTGGCGAAGGGCTTGTCACCGGCCTCCACCAGGCGGGCGTTGAGCTCCTCGAACTTCTCCATCGGGAAGTAGACCTCGCCGCGGATCTCCACGAGGTCGGGGACGCGGTCGCCCTCGAGGCGGTCGGGGATCTCCGTGATCGTACGGACGTTGGGAGTGATGTCCTCGCCCGTGCGGCCGTCGCCTCGGGTCGCCGCGCGCGTGAGGCGGCCGCGCTCGTAGGTGAGGTTGACCGCGAGGCCGTCGACCTTCAGCTCGCACAGGAAGTGGTGGTCGGAGGTGCCCACGTCCTTGGCGATGCGCTCGGCCCAGGCCGCGAGCTCCAGGTCGGAGAAGGCGTTGTCGAGCGAGAGCATGCGCGAGCGGTGCTGGACGGAGGTGAACTCGGTCGCGTACGCGCCCGCCACCTTCTGGGTCGGGGAGTCGGGGGTGCGCAGCTCGGGGTACTGCTCCTCCAACGCCTCCAGGGAACGCAGGAGCTTGTCGAAGTCCGCGTCGCTGATGACCGGCTGGTCCTTCACGTAGTACCGGAAGCGGTGCTCCTCGATCTGCTCAGCGAGCTGCGCGTGCTGCTCCCGTGCCTCGACGGGCAGGGAATTGGGCTGTGCGTCCTTGTCGCCGGCCACCGTGTTGTCCTCCCGTTACTCTGGGTTGTCCGCGAGGGATTTCGCCGCCCGGGCGCAGTGGGCGAGCGCCCGGCGTGCGTACTCCGGGGAAGCGCCCGCGAGTCCGCACGACGGAGTGACCGTGACCGCCTCCGCGAGAAGTCCCGGATGCAGCCCCAGCCTGCGCCACAGCGTCCTGACACCCATGACGCTACCGGCAGGGTCTGACAATGGGCCGTCCGTGCCCGGCACCACACCGGCGAAGAGCCGGGTGCCGCCCTCCACCGCCTCGCCGATCGCCTCGTCGTCACGTTCGGTGAGCAGCGAGAAGTCGAACGAGATCGCGGCGGCGCCCGCCCGACGCAGCAGGGCGAACGGGACGTCGGGCGCGCACGAGTGCACCACGACCGGGCCGTCGGCGTGCACGCCCGTGACGTCCCGCAGCGTCGACTCCACCAGTTGCCGGTCGACGGCCCGATGGGTCCGGTATCCGCTGGCGGACTTGACCTGTCCGCGCAGGACCGCGATGAGCGACGGCTCGTCGAGTTGCAGCACCACCTGGGCGCCCGGCACCCGGCGCCGTACCTCCTCGAGATGCGTGCGCAGCCCCTCGGTGAGCGAACCGGCGAGGTCCCGGCAGGCCCCGGGGTCGGAGAGCGCCACCTCGCCGTTCCTCAGTTCCAGCGCGGCGGCCAGCGTCCAGGGCCCCACGGCCTGCACCTTCAGCGGCCCCTCGTACCCCTGCGTGAACTCCTCCAGGGCGTCGAGGTCTTCGCCCAGCCACGACCTGGCCCGCTTCGTGTCCCGCCCCGGCCGGTCCCCGAGCCGCCACCCGCTGGGTTCCACGCGCGCGAACAGCTCGACGAGCATCCCGGCGGTCCGCCCGATCATGTCGGCGCCGGGGCCGCGTCCGGGCAGTTCCGGCAGATACGGGAAGTCGTCGAAGGACCCGGTGACCGTCTTCGCGGCCTCCCTGGCGTCCCCGCCCGGCATGGACCCGACCCCGGTCGCGGGACCGAACCTGAACTCGCTGTTTTCGCTCACCCCGGAAGCCTACGTAACCCTCCGGGGGGGGTGGGGTCGTCCGGTGGGCGGCGTCGGTGTGGGCGCCGTTCCTGGGGGCTGCCGCCCCCCGACCCCCGCGTCGGCCTGAAGGGCCTCGTCCGCAAACGCCGGACGGGCTGCGCACAGCCGACCGGCGCCTGAAAAACATCGTTAGCGTCCCGGTCGTACCGTCACGTCGTTGATCTCCGCGTCGCGCGGCAGGTCCAGGGCCATCAGGATCGTCGCCGCGACCGACTCCGGGTCGATCCACTTCGAGGCGTCGTACGGCTTGCCCTCCTGTTGGTGGACCTTGGCCTGCATGGGGCTGGCGGTGCGGCCGGGGTAGACGGAGGTGACGCGGACGCCGTTCGGGTGCTCCTCCTCGCGGAGGGAGTCCGCGAGGGCCTTCAGGCCGTGCTTGGAGGCGGCGTACGCGGACCAGTCGGCGTGCGCGTCGAGGCCGGCGCCGGAGTTCACGAACACCACGTGCCCCTGGGTGACACGGAGTTGCGGCAGAAAGTGGCGGGTCAGCTCGGCGGGGGCGATCAGGTTGACGTTGAGCTGATGGCGCCAGGCCTTGGGGGTCAGCTCTCCGACCGGGCCGAGGTCGACCACGCCCGCGATGTGCAGGAGCGAGTCGATCCGGTCGGGCAGACTCTGGTGCGAGAACGCCCAGGAGAGCTTGTCGGGGTCCGCGAGGTCGCCGACGAGGGTCTTCGCCCCCGGGTACTCTCCCGCGAGCTCCTTCGCGCGGCCCGCGTCGCGCGCGTGCAGCACGAGTTCGTCCCCGCGCGCGTGCAGGCGGCGGGCGACGGCGGCGCCGATGCCGGAGCCCGCCCCGGTGATCACATGTGTAGCCATGGACGCCATGCTTGCATCACCGGGTCCCGAACGACTCCTCCAGGTAGGCCAACGCGCCCACCGGCTCCTCGGCGAAGAACACCAGGTCGGTGAGCGGGCGCGGCAGGAAGCCTTCGGCCTCCATACGGCGGAACTGCTCCTTCAGGCCGTCGTAGAAGCCCGCCGTGTTGAGCAGCACCACCGGCTTCTCGGTCTTCCCGTGCTTCTTCAGCTCCAGGATCTCGGTCGCCTCGTCGAGCGTTCCGGTGCCACCCACCATGATCACGACGGCGTCGGCCTTCTCCAGGAGCAGAGCCTTCCGCTCGGCGAGGTCCCCGGCGATCACCATCTCGTCGGCGCCCACCCGCGCCTTGGCCGCCAGGAAGTCCACGGAGACGCCCAGCAGCCGCCCGCCCGCCTCCTGCACACCGTCGGCGACCACCTTCATGAGACCGACGTCGGAGCCGCCCCACACCAGCGTGTGGCCGCCTTTGCCGAGGAGTTCGGCGAACTCCCGTGCGGGCCGCGTGTAGCGGTCGTCGAGGTCGGCGGCGGAGAGGAAGACGCAGATATTCATGCGCCTACGGTACGAGGGAAGAACCCGGGGCCCCCGCGTGCTGTCCAGATATGGCTGAAGGACACACGATCACCATCGAGCAAGGCACCCAGCGCGTACGCGTCGTGCACGGCGACCAGGTCTTGGCGGAGAGCGACCGTCCGCTGCTCCTGCGCGAGACCGGCCTTCCGGTGCGCTACTACCTGCCTCCGGAGGACGTCCGCCTGGACCTGCTGACGCCTTCCGACACCCACACGCACTGCCCGTTCAAGGGCGACGCGTCCTACTGGTCACTTCCCGACGCTCCCGACCTGGTCTGGGCGTACCCCGAGCCCAAGCCGGACGTGGCCCGGATCAAGGACCACCTCTGCTTCTACGAGGTGGAGGTGTCGTAAACGAACCAGTAGGACCGGTAGGACCGGAAGGACCAACCAGAAGGACAGATAGGACCGACCAGTAGGACAGGGAGGACCAATCAGACGGACGCCGTCGCGCGCGTGGTCGTCGCGATCGTCGCCGAGCCGACCACGCGCGTGCCGTCGTACAACACGATCGCCTGGCCGGGGGCGACCCCGCGCACCGGCTCCCTGAAGGTGACCTCGAGGGAGCCGTCGACCAGCTCGGCCGCCACCTCCGTCTCGCCGCCGTGGGCGCGGAGTTGGGCGGTGTAGGTGCCGGCACCGGTGGGCGCGGCACCGCACCAGCGGGGCTTGATCGCCGTCAGCCCATGCACGTCCAGGGACGCCGCGGGGCCCACCGTCACCGTGTTGTCGACCGGGGAGATGTCCAGGACGTAGCGCGGCTTGCCGTCGGCGGCCGGGGTGCCGATGCGCAGACCCTTGCGCTGGCCGATGGTGTAGCCGTACGCGCCCTCGTGGGTGCCGATGACCGCCCCGGACTCGTCGACGATGTCGCCCTCCGCCTTGCCCAGGCGGTTGGTCAGGAAGCCCTGGGTGTCGCCGTCGGCGATGAAGCAGATGTCGTGCGAGTCCGGCTTCTTGGCGACGGCGAGGCCGCGGTGCTCGGCCTCGGCGCGGATCTCGTCCTTCGTGGTGAGCGTGTCGCCGAGCGGGAACAGCGCGTGCGCGAGCTGACGGTCGTCGAGGACACCGAGGACATACGACTGGTCCTTGGCCATGTCGGAGGCGCGGTGCAGCTCGCGCGTACCGTCCTCGTTCACGATCACCTTCGCGTAGTGGCCCGTGCAGACCGCGTCGAAGCCGAGGGCCAGGGCCTTGTCCAGGAGCGCCGCGAACTTGATCTTCTCGTTGCAGCGCAGACAGGGATTCGGGGTGCGCCCCGCCTCGTACTCGGCGACGAAGTCCTCGACCACGTCCTCGCGGAAGCGCTCGGCGAGGTCCCACACGTAGAACGGGATGCCGATGACGTCCGCGGCGCGGCGGGCGTCGCGTGAGTCCTCGATGGTGCAACAGCCACGCGCGCCGGTCCGGAACGATTGCGGGTTCGCCGACAGGGCGAGGTGTACACCGGTCACGTCGTGCCCGGCTTCCGCGGCGCGGGCGGCGGCGACGGCGGAGTCCACACCGCCGGACATGGCGGCGAGGACGCGAAGGGGGCGGGAACGCTGCGAGATCTCAGTCATAGCCCCTCCAGAGTACGGGGCCGCGGGAACCGAAGCCCGCCAGTATCCGTTGAAGATCGCAACGGGGAGCAACGGGGAGCAATCCGGGATGACATCGACGGGGGGACGGAAGCGATGAATGACGGAAGCGATGAATGACTGAGGCCGCGGAGGAGACGAAGGGGCACAGGCGCAAGGACGGCGACCGCCGGATCGGGCGGCGGGCTCTGCTCATCGGCGGGGCGGCGGCTGCCGTGGGTACCGCCGTACTCGCGCGGGACGAGCTCGGGCACCTGTGGTGGCGGCTGCCGAGTGTCGAGAAACCGCGCAAGGAGGGCGAGGTCGACTTCCGCGGCGCCCAGTGGGTGGCGGCGTCGGCTGCGAACTGGCGGCGCGCGGACCGGCCCGACGACTACCGGGTGGACCGGGTGATCATCCATGTCACCCAGGGCGGGTACCGAAGTGCCGTCAAGGTCTTCCAGGATCCGGGGCACGGCGCGGCCGCGCACTACATCGTCCGCAAGGACGGGCACATCGCCCAGATGATCCGCGAACTGGACGTGGCGTTCCACGCGGGGAACCGGGAGTACAACGAACGGAGCGTCGGCATCGAGCACGAAGGCTTCGTCGAGGAGGCCTCGTCGTTCACGGACGCGATGTACGAGGCGTCGGCGCGGCTGACGGCCCGGATATGCGCGCGGTACGACATCCCTGTCGACCGCGAGCACATCATCGGCCACGTGGAGGTGCCGGGCACGGACCACACGGATCCCGGGCAGTACTGGGACTGGGACCGGTACATACCGCTCGTACGACAGGCACGTACCGCGGCGGAGCGGGCGGACGCGGCCGGGGCGTAGCCGACTCGAGTGACCCAATCGTGATGCTGTGAGCCACGCCCGTGACCCGGGTGGGCGCGGCGGCGTCAGCTCAGGCCCGCCGTTCGCGCCCGCTCCACCGCCGGTCCGATCGCCTTCGCCACCGCCTCGACGTCCGCCTCCGTGGAGGTGTGGCCGAGAGAGAAGCGGAGGGTGCCGCGGGCCAGGTCGGGGTCGGTGCCGGTGGCCAGCAGGACGTGGCTGGGCTGGGCGACGCCGGCCGTGCACGCGGAGCCGGTGGAGCACTCGATGCCCTGCGCATCCAGCAGGAGCAGCAAGGAGTCGCCCTCGCAGCCCGGGAACATGAAGTGCGCGTTGGCGGGCAGGCGGCCCGCGCGGTCGGGGTCGCCGCCGAGGATCGCGTCGGGCACGGCCGCGTGCACGGCGTCCACCAGGTCGTCGCGCAGGGCGCCGATCTCCCGGGCGAACCACGCGCACTGCTCTGCGGCGAGCCGCCCGGCGACGGCGAACGACGCGATGGCGGGCACATCGAGGGTGCCGGAGCGGACATGGCGCTCCTGCCCGCCCCCGTGCAGGACCGGTACGGGGCTGTACTCACGGCCGAGGAGCAGCGCGCCGATGCCGTACGGCCCGCCGATCTTGTGGCCCGAGACGGTCATCGCCGCGAGACCGGAGGAACCGAAGTCGACCGGGACCTGGCCGAAGGCCTGGACGGCGTCGGCGTGCAGCGGGATGCCGAACTCGGCGGCGACGTCGGCCAGTTCACGGACCGGCAGCACCGTGCCGATCTCGTTGTTGGCCCACATGACCGTGGCGAGGGCGACGTCGTCGGGGTTGCGGGCGATGGCCTCGCGCAAGGCGTCCGGGTGGACGCGGCCGTACGCGTCCACCGGGAGGTACTCGATCGTGGCGCCCTCGTGTTCGCCGAGCCAGTGGACGGAGTCGAGCACGGCGTGGTGCTCCACGGGGCTGGCGAGGACGCGGGTACGGGCCGGGTCGGCGTCGCGGCGGGACCAGTACAGGCCCTTCACGGCGAGGTTGTCGGCCTCGGTGCCGCCGGCGGTGAAGACGACCTCGCTGGGGCGGGCGGCGAGGGCGTCCGCGAGGGTTTCGCGGGCTTCCTCGACCGTGCGCCGGGCTCTGCGGCCGGCGGCGTGGAGGGAGGAGGCGTTGCCCGTGATGCTCAGCTGGGCGGTCAGTGCCTCTACCGCCTCGGGGAGCATCGGCGTGGTCGCGGCGTGGTCGAGATAAGCCATGGTGGCCCCGATTCTACGGGCCCTCACTCCACGGCCTCGGCCTCGGCCCTCAGCCTAGAAGTTCCAGGACACCGTGCTGTCGAAATGCATGAACGCCAGCAGTACGAGCAGGTCGGCGATGCCCAGCCCCAGACCGAGGAAGGCGCGGCCACGGCGGGTCGTGCCGCGCCGGAGGGCGACGGAGGCGAGGACGATGGCGATCGGGCCCAGGAAGAGGTTCAGGACCAGCAAGCCGAGGAGGCCGAGGATGAAGGAGGCGACGGCCATACCGTCGGCGTCCCGGGCGGCGGTCCGACGGGCGGGGGTGGCGGTGAGTTCCATGAGGGGGTCAGCTCCCGGCGGTCAGTTGGTGGAAGTGCCGCGCCGGCGGGCGTTGCGCTCGCGTACGGCGAAGACGGCGAGCCAGATGCCGATGACGGTGGCGGCGACGAGGGTGACGGGCAGCGGGGCGTGAGCCACGGTGCCCATGACGACACCCAGCAGCAGGAGGGCGGCGACGAGGAACAGCATGAGATGCCTCTCGACGGTGACTCCCCGTATGTTTCGGGGACTTGACGACTCAGTGAACGGTTGTAGTAACACTTGTTCACTGACTCCCGAGTCTAGCGCTCCCCTCGACTTTTCAATCACAGAGAACAGTTGTTAACTGCATGGCATGAGTCACACTCTCGGCGTCCGGCAGGCCCAGAAGCAGAAGACCCGGCAGGCACTCCTGGACGCGGCGTTGGAACTGCTGGAGGAGCAGAGCCTGAGCAGCCTGGGCCTGCGCGAGGTCACCCGCGCTGTCGGAGTCGCCCCGACCGCCTTCTACCGGCACTTCCGCTCGACGGCGGATCTCGGCGTGGCGCTGGTCGAGGAGGCGCTGGGCAGCCTGCACCCGATGATCGGCGAGACGGTGTCCGCGGCCGGCGACAGCGCCGAGCGCATCGAGCGCGCGGTCCAGCTGATCGCCCACCACGTCGAGACGCACCCCGCGCACGTCCGCTTCATCGCGCGCGAGCGGCACGGCGGCGTGCAGCCGGTGCGGGCGGCGATCAGTGAGCAACTGGCCCGGTTCACCGCGGAGGTGAAGGTCGAGTTGGCCAAGCACCCCGAGTCGGAGGGGTGGAGCGACGGCGATCTGCTGATGCTCGCAGGCCTGTACGTCGACCAGATGCTCATGACGGCCTCGCTCTACCTGGAGGCACTGGAAGCGTCCAAGGAGGAGCGGGACCGGGTGGCCCACGTGGCGAGCCGGCAGATGCGGCTGATCAGCATCGGCCGCCGCAACTGGCTGAGGTGACGCACCCGTTACCGACTACGCCACCCCTGGGGAATGCGGTCCGGATCAGCCCTGAGCGGCCTGCTGCCCCTGCCCCGGCCGCCCACCGCAGTTGCCGCTGTTCGGGGACGACGTGGTTCCCTGTGGATCACTCGCCCAGCCCACGACTCAACCGGCCCCGTACGACCCCGTGATGGCGAACGCCGACCCCGAAGGAGCCGGCGTTCACGGTTGGTCGGCGGCCTGGCCGGGCCGAGGATCGCTCAGCCGAGCCGCACCCGGGCGAGCTGTCGGGACTGCGCGACGAGCCGGTCCGCGCTGTCCCAGACTTCGGCGTCCTCCTCCAGGAAGCCACCGGCGAGGTTGCGCGTCTTGATCGACACCCGCAGCGGACCCGGCGCCGGACGGCACCGCACGTGCACCGTCAGCTCGACCGTCGGCACCCAGCCGGACAGTCCGAGTTCGAAGGCGGTCGGCGGCAGCGCGTCGACTGCGAGGAGCAGCGAGAGAGGGTCGTGGTCGCGACCGTCGGCGAGCCCGAACCAGGAGCGCATCTCGCCCTTCCCGGACGGCGCGCCGAGGGCCCAGCCCAGGGTCGACGGGTCGAGCTTGAGCATCAGCCGGTCGGTGATGGCGGAGCTGCCGTCGACCGGGGTCGGTCCGCCCTCGGGCCCGAAGCAGTGCTCCATGGGCGGGAACTCGGGCGGCGTGGCCGACGTGCGGACGTCGTCGGGCAGGGTGTCGAGATCGCCGTACGAGGCGAGCACGCGGATCCGTTCGACCTCGCGGCCTTCGTCGTCGTACTGGAAGAGCGAGGCCTGCCCCGTCGACAAGGTCCGCCCGGTGCGGACCACGTCCGTGCGGACGACCGCCGGTCCCGGCTGGGACGCGGTCAGGTAGTGCGCGGAGATGGTGAACGGGTCGGCGTGCGGCAGAGCGTCCGCGAGGGCGCGGCCGAGGACGGCCAGCAGATAGCCGCCGTTGACGGCGCTGATGATGGTCCATCCGGCCGACAGATCGATGTCGTAGACGCCGGGTTCGCGCCGGGTGACCGCGGTGTCGCGGTCGAACTCACTGTCGCCGATGGTGGCCTGTACGGCGGTCCCTGTGGCCGTCCGTGCGGCCTGTATCGAAGCTGCTTCTGGCATACCTGAACGGTACAACAGGAAATTACTAAGCAGTAGCTTTTGCTGTTTCGGCCATGTGAAGCCTTCCGCGCCTACGGAGTCTCGACCTCCGTCGCCGTCGAACGGCGGTTCCACGCGCGCGGTGCTCGCCAGTGGAACCGCATCGCGAGCAGTCTCAGTACGAAGGCGGTGACGGCGGCGAGGCCGCTGGTGAAGGTCGTCAGCGCGTCGTAGCGGATGCACAGCGCGACCATGATGGCACCGACCATCGCCGGAACCGCGTACAGATCGCGGTCCCAGCGCAGCAGCGAGGGCACCTCGTTGGCGAGCACGTCGCGCAGCACTCCGCCACCCACCGCGGTGGCCAGTCCGAGGGCGGCCGACGAGGTCAGGCCGAGCCCGTACTCGTACGCCTTTATGGTGCCGGCGACGCAGAACAGGCCGAGTCCGGCCGCATCGAAGACGTTCACCGCGCCCTGGATGCGCTCCACCTGGGGGTGCAGGAAGAAGACGAGGAGGGCGGCGAGCAGTGGGGTGCTGAAGTAGCCGAGGTCGGTGAACGCGGCCGGCGGTACGGCCCCGATGATCAGGTCCCGGAAGATCCCTCCACCCAGGGCGGTGACCTCGGCGAGGACGGCGATGCCGAAGACGTCGAAGTTCTTGCGGACGGCCAGCAGCGCGCCGGAGATCGCGAAGACGAAGATCCCCACGAGGTCGAGCTGATGCTGGACGGAGGGACTGAACAGTTCCTGAAGCACCTGGACATTCTCACCCGTGAGCGGGCGTGCGCCTTACAAAGAAAGGCCTGGAAACGCCTACAGGGCGGGTTTCCCTGTGGTGAACAGCCAGGTCTCGAAGAGGTCGTCGAGCTGCCGGCCGGACACCTTCTCGGCGAGCTGGACGAAGTCGGCGGTGTCGGCGTTGCCGTAGCGGTGCAGCTTCGTCCAGGTGGGCAGCAGCTTGAAGAACGCGGTGTCGCCGATGCGCTCGCGCAGCATCTGGAGCGTCATCGCGCCGCGCTGGTAGACCGCCGAGGCGAACATGGTGTCGCGCTGCGGGTCGCCGACGACCGTCTGCCAGAAGGGCGCGTCCGCGGGCCGCGCGTTGTAGCCGGCCAGGAAGGAGTCGTGCGCCGAGCGGATGCCCTTGTGCTCGGACCACAGCCACTGGGCGTAGGTCGCGAAGCCCTCGTTGAGCCAGATGTCCTTCCAGCGCTCCACCGTGACGGAGTCCCCGAACCACTGGTGGGCCAGCTCGTGCACGATCGTCGACTCGGAGCGTACGGCCGAGTACACGGGCTTCGACTGCACCTCCAGCGAGAACCCGGCCGCCGGCATGTCGTCGACGATCGCGCCGGTCTGCTCGAAGGGGTACGGCCCGAAGACCTGCGACCAGTAGTCGGTGGCCTCGGCCGTGACGGCGTACACGTCGACGGTGTTGTCGTCCGCGAGTACGGGGTCGATGGCGACGTAGACGGGTGTCCCGGCCGGGGTCGTCCCTGTCCGCACGTCGAACTATCCGATGGTCGCGGTCGCGAGATAGGTCGCCATGGGCTTGCTCTCGCGCCAGTGAGTGACGGTCTGGCCGCCCTTGTCGTACGTCGAGACGAGGCGACCGTTGGAGACACCGGTCAGGCCCTTCGGTGCCTTGATCCGGATGTCGTACGTCGCCTTGTCGTCGGGGTGGTCGCTGGACGGGAACCAGGTGGAGGCGGCGTTCGGCTCGCAGGCGACGAAGACGCCGTCGGGGGTCTTCATCCAGCCGTAGTTCGAGCCGAAGACGATGAGGCCGCCGAGGGGTTCGGGGACGCCGCCGTACGTGACGGTCACCGTGAAGGTCCGCCCCTTCGGCAGCGTGCCGTGCGGGGTGACGCGGATCTCGTCGCCCTCGCGCGTGAAGCCGGCGCGTCTGCCGTTCACTTCGACCCGGGTGACCTCCAGCTGCTGGAGGTCGAGATCGAAGGAGGAGAGGGACTGGGTGACGCGGGCCGTGATCGTCGTACGGCCGTCGAGGCGGTCGGTGTCCGGGTGGTACGCCACGTCCAGGTCATAGTGGCGGGCGTCGAAGCCGCCGTTGCCGAGCTGGGGGAAGTAGGAGTCGCCGATGCCGTCGGCGCCCGGGGTCGGGGCGGAGGAGGCGGCGATGACGAGGAAGGAGGCCGCCGCGGTCGCGAGGGCCCCTAGGGCCTGTCCGGCGGATCATGCCGGAGACGCGGGGTCCGGCACGCCGATCTGCGGCGTTGTCGTCGGTTGCCGACTCCCCCAAGTTCTCGGCTTCGCTCGAACAGGGGGGACCCCCATCGCGTCGACGCCCTCCTCCGCCTTGCAGCTCGACGCACCACACCCCGCTCACCTGCGCCGACAAGGCACCGCCACTTCCCTCCGACCTGATCCGCCGGACAGGCCCTAAACGTGCCGAACGGGAGAGTGCCATGAGCGTCCCTTTCGAACGTGTTCTGATCGGTCCTGATCAGCTGGACACGCGAGACTCTGCACTCTCCCGTTCGGGCATGTTCATGACTTGCCCAATCGTCATGGCCTACTTGTCAGTTGACTCCTGACCATCGGCTTCCGCGGGCGCCTTGGCGGCGGGCGTGACGGGGGCGGACGCCTCGACGGGCGCGGACTCGTCCGCCTCGGCGGACCCTGCGTCTTCGGCGGGCGCGTCGGCTTCGGCTTCGGCTTCGGCTTCGGCTTCGGCTTCGGCTTCGGCTTCGGCTTCGGCTTCGGCTTCGGCTTCGGC
>NZ_JBTLMO010000029.1:0-111663 GCF_054462255.1 Streptomyces sp. SD15
GCCCAAGGAACTCGCCGTCCAGCGCACCCTGGTCGAGGACCTCGGCGGCACCTTCCACCACGTCATAGGCGAAGACACCCCCTCGGCCCTGCTCGACTTCGCGCGCGGTGTCAACGCCACGCAGATCGTCCTCGGGGTGTCCCGCCGCAAGGGATGGCAGTACGTCTTCGGACCGGGCGTCGGCGCCACGGTCGCCCGCGAGTCGGGACCGGATCTCGACGTCCACCTGATCACCCACGACGAGGCGGGCAAGGGGCGGGGCCTGCCGGTCGCGCGGGGCGGGCGGCTCGGTCGCTCCCAGGCAGCCGGACGTGGTGAACATGATCTCCACCGCCGGCGTCCCCGGCCACCACCGCTCGGACGCCCACGCCGCCTTCTACGCCGCCAAGAGCGCCCAGGCGGGCTTCGCCGACATCCTCTCCAAGCGGCTGCGGCCCGAGGGCGTGCGAGTCATCTCCCTGTACCCGCCGGATTTCGCCAACCCCGACCCGCTGTCCCCGGACTGGGACGCCACGCCGCGCAGTGCGCGGGACGGACTGACCGCCCACTCCCTCGTCGACTGCGTGATGTTCGCCGTATCCCAGCCGCGGGACTGCTTCATCCGCGCCATCCATTTCGAACAGCTCGACTGACCCCGGAGCCGCCTGGATCGACGGGCGGCGCGGTCAACCGGCTGCTGTTGCCTCCACCACCTCCACGGAGAGGTCGTTGTCCACCGTGTAGTAAGCACGCACGGCGACACCGCCCACCGTGACCGCCGGACAGACGAAGATCTCCTTGCGGTCCGCCACGTCGTCGAGCAGACGGCCCATCCGGATCAGTGGGGCTCCCACAGCGGGTCGGGCCTGGACGAGGATGTCCCAGACGCGGTTTCCGGTGCCTGTCTCGGCGGTCAACTCCTCGTGATCCATGGTGAAGGAGAACCCCCGGCCGTCCTTCTCGGCCCGTGGCTCGAGGGTCCGTATGAGGCCGTCCCCGCCCCGCAGGCGCAGTCGTACGGTGGCTTCCTCGGCGAGTGAAGCACCGTGCAGCCGTGCCCTGACCGTCATCGACCGGTCCGTGACGTCGATGCCGCCGACCTCCGCATGGGCGGTGCGCAGCCAGGCCCGTACCGCGAGGTAGCCGTCCTTGGTGGCGTACGGAACCCGCACGGCCACCGGCGACGACCAGTCACGGACGTGTCCGTCGACGAGGGCCCGCAGGTCTCGCGGACCGGGGCGCAGCCGCTGCCGCTCCGCTCCCGGCTCGCGGAGCAGGTACACGTCCCACCGCCCTTCCGCGAGAACGGTCCCCGGCTTCAGGACGGCGCGTCGGCGGCCGTCGTCCACCGGCTCCAGATCGAGGACATGCAGGATCTTCTCGGGCTGTCCCTTCCTGGGACGCAGCCGCAGCAGCAGCTGGGGTCGGACGGCCGCCGCCCCCAGCTGAAGGACGAAGGTGATCCGGCCGTCCGCGTCGACCGTGCAGGCGGTACGAGGTTGCGTGTCGTGTTCCATGCTCATCACCGGCTCCTCCGCACCGTGTGCAGCACGCTGCCGGCCGCGGCATACGCGGCGTCGCGTGCGGCGAAGCCCTGGCTGACCAGAGCGCGCTGCATCCGACCGCGTTCCGGTGCGACCGGTCGCCCGGTCTCTCTCGCCGAGATCGCCTCGCCGAACAGGTGCTCGGCCTGCTCCACGACAGGGACCGGGGCGAACCGTCGTGCGTTCTCCAGGGCCTGACGGCCCATCCGCCCGCGCCGCTCGTCGTCGCGGACGAGCTCCAGCAGTGCGGCGCCCATCGCCTTGTGGTCCCCGACCGGCACCAGCCGGCCGTCGACCCCGTCCTTGATGATCTCGCCGGGTCCGTAGGGACAGTCGGTGCTCACCACCGGCAGTCCGCAGCGCATCGCCTCGACGATGGTCATACCGAACGGTTCGAAATTGGACGCGGCCGCGCCGATCGAGCCCTTGACCCACTCCGCCTCCATGGGAGCCGCCGCGCCCATCAGGAATACGTTGTCGTACAGGCCGAGGCTCTCGATGAGCCGCCGCAGCCGGGCGTGTTCCTCGCCCTTGCCGTAAATGCGCAGCTGCCAGTCCGGGTGCTCGGCGGCGACCAGCGCGAACGCCTCGATGAGCAGGTCGTAACGCTTCACCGGGACCAGCCGGCCGGCCGCGATCACCACTTTCGCGGTGCCGTCCGCGGCAGGCAGCACGGGATCGGGAACGCTGTTCGGGAGCGCCTCCACGCGGACCCCGGGCAGCCGCATCTTGCGCCGGTAGGTGACGGCGTCCGCCTCCGTGACCGTGGTGATCACATCGAGCCGGCGGTAAGCCCGGCGCAGTGTGGTGCGCAGCCGGGGTGGATGGTTGTCCAGGGTGAGGTGTTCCTGCCCGACGCGCACCACCCGTCGAGGGGCCTCGAGCGCGAGATGCACATTGAGCCCCGGCCGGGTGCCGATGACCACGTCGGCGTCGGTCGCCGCCAGGCTCTCGGCGATCCGCTGGTCGGTCAGCTCGCTGTACTGCTGGTAGCGGTACTCGGCGGTGGGGAACACTCTCGCCGGTCTCAGATGCAGCGGATGTTCCTTCTCCTGCCGCAGATCCACCAGCGGCCGTAGCGAAACTCTCGGGTCCAGGGTGAAGTTCGGGTGTTCCCGGTGCCGCAGCACGGAGACGATCTCCACCTCGTGCCGCTCGGCCAGCGCTTGGGCCAGGTTGAAGGTGGTGGTGATCGTGCCTCCGATTCCGTAGGCGTTGTGTATCAGGAAGGAAATCTTCATGGCGGACTAGACCCCGTCAACTGCCCCAAGGTTGCCCGCCGTTACCGCTTCGTTCACCGGACGCTTACCTCCAGCCACACGTACTTTCCCAACCACCTTTGCCGTGACACGGTTTGACCAGGGAATCGCCTCCAATGATCCTCGGCGGCTCGGCCCCTACCGGCTGCTGCGGCGGATCGCCACGGGCGGCATGGGCCGCGTCTATCTCGCCCGGCAGGAGGCGCCCGGGACCCCCGCCAGCGCTGCGGGGCCCACCGGAACCGTGGTGGAACACGGGCTCGTCGCGGTCAAGACGCTCCTCGCCGAAGGGATCGTGAGCAGGCCGGAACGGGAGCGGTTCGCCCGCGAGGTGGAGCTGGCGGGGCGGGTCGACAGTGCCTACACCGCCACCGTGGTCGACGCCAACGCGAAGGCGGAGCGCCCGTGGCTCGCCATCGAGTTCATCCCGGCGCCCAGCCTGGCCGAACTCGTCGTCAGTGCCGGGACGTTGCCCGTCGACGCGGTGCGCTGGGTCGCGGCCGGAGCCGCGCGGGCGCTGGTCGAGCTGCACGGCCTGGGGGTCGTCCACCGGGACATCAAACCGTTCCTAAAGACTGAGTGGGAGTGAGTCCTGTTGCCAGGACTCCTGCTCAGCCGCGTGCCCCGAACGGTCTTGGGCACACTGGTCCCCCGCTTTCGCTCCACGGCCCGGTGGCGCGCATCCGGTGCGCGGTCCGGGCGGGTGGGGGCGGGTTTCCTCACGCCGTCGGGTGTCCGGTCGGGCCTGGACGGTCCGATGCCCACCACGATCACTCTGGTCGGGGTGGGGCGGTGCCGTCCGTCGCCGGATCGGATGCCCGAGAGCGCGTCGCCCGACCGCGACGCTTGCCGCATCGTGCCGGGACGTCTGACGTCGTGGGGCGGTCAGCGGTTTCTGCCAGTGCTGAGCGCCCCACCGGCTGGTGTAGGCGGGGTCGACCGCGACACCGCCACCTGCTGCTCGGCGGCCATCGACACCAGCCGGGCCTTGAGCTTGGCGGTGGGGAAGCGGGAGATCAGGCGGCGGAAGCGCTTGTTGCGGCCGTGCTTCTCCCGGCCCTTCTCCGCCGCGAAGTCGAGGTCCTCGATGGCGATCGCGGCGGCCCCGCACCGTCGGGTGTAGTGCAGCAGCCGGGTCAGCGCGTGCCGGATCTGCGCGTCCCGGTGTTCGGTGCTGCCCGAGAGGTCGTAGAAGTAGCGCTGCGGCTCGCCGACCGGGTTGCCGTGCCCATCGAGTTGCCAGGCCGCGAGGTGGTCGTCGTTCATGTCCACCCCGACCACCCCGTGCGCGAGGGCCGCCTGTAGCGGCAACACGGGGGCGGCGGCGCGCTGCCAGGAGGCGGTCACATACCAGCGGCCACGTGCAGTGTCGTGGTGGATGCGGTAGGCCACCGCCCGGTTGGCGGTGATCCGGTCACGCCACTCCGCGCCCCGGTGCTGGAACCGTACGGGCGCATCCAGCAGGTACCGGCCGTGCGGCGCGTTCGCCAGGTGGGCCAGCGGGGCGGGGAGTCTGATGGAGATCTGTCCGGTGTCGGTGATGCGAATGGTTTCGTTGCCGAAGCGTTTGCCGGACTCCCCGTCGGCGGCCAGGAACATCCGCTCCGCCTGCCACCGCTCCCGCCACCCCTGCTCGCTCAGCCCGGCCGCCTGAAGGTGGTGGCGGGTGTTCGCGAGGCGTTTGCCGCCGCGCACCACGCGCACCCGGCCCGCCGCCCAGTCTGCCTCCACCACCGCCAGCCGGTCCTTGAGGGTGTGCAGGCGGCGGGACTTGGCATGCCACTCGCCGCGCGTGGCATACCCGCGCGCCAGCCCTTCCCGCTTGTTCGCCTTGGCGCCCAGCGGCCGGGCCAGCCGCGCCTCGACCGAGACGATCTGGCCGCGCAGCCAGGCCAGATGCGCCACCTGGCCGCGCCGGGCCAGCGCCCACTGGTCATGCGTGGCCTTGGTGATACTGCCCGACCAGCGCGCCGACGACCGCCCCGTCAGCCCCCGCTTGCGCACCGCCCACCCCGCCGCATCATGCGCCAGCCCCTGACGGGACCGCTCCGCGAGATCACCAGCAGCCAGCGAACCCAGAAACATCCCCACCTCGGCCAGCACCACCGCATCCGCCGCTGACACCCGCAGCTGGTCCCGGATCGCCACCCCGACAGGACCGGGCACCACGAACGACGCCGCCAACTCCCGCAGCCCGCCCACCCGTTCCCCCTCCCCACCGGCCGAAGATCCCCGTCACGACAGTCAACGAGCAGCCCCTGCAAAGGTCACCCATTCGACCCAAGAACTCCAGTTCCCCTCCTCGAAGAACGAAGGGCAGAGCCACACCCCCCATAGCAGAGGCGCCCCGGCGCACAGCGGAACAACCGTATCCAGCCCCGGCGCTCAACCACGCTCACCAGAAGTCACTCCTGCTCAGTACACCGGCAGCAGTTCCCAACCCCTCAACATCCTGCTGCCCCATGACGGCCCCCGCCTCATCGACTTCGGCATCTTGCACGCCAACGACCACACCAGCTCGACGACGTCCATCGGCACCTTCGCGTTCACGTCGCCGGAGCAGGCGTGCGGCAAGAAGTCGACCGCCGCGTCCGACATGTACTCCCTGGGTGCCACCCTCTTCTTCCTCGCGGTCGGCCGCCCGCCGTACGAGCAGACCGACCACTCCATCGGGGTCCTCGCCCTCGTCCAGCGCGGCGAGCTCGACACGAGCGGGCTGCCGCCGGAACTGGAACCGCTGATCCTTCCGTTGCTGGAGGTCGCCCCCGAGAGGCGTCCCGCTCCGTCCGACGTGCTGCGGGACATCCTCACCGACCTCGACGACCAGGCGCTGGCGGACCGGAACGCCGAGCGGTGGCTGCCGGGGGCCTGGACCGCGCTGATCGAGGAGTACGCGGAGCAGGGGCGGCAACTGCACGACGGAACAGTGGACTTCGACGCGGCCGAAGCGCCGACGCGGATCAAGTCCGAGGGCACCCCGGAGGGTTCGGACGAGGAGATCAGCAAGATGCGCGTGCAACTCGAGGCCCTGCACAAGCAGCGGGACGCCTTGATGCGGGCGCAGGCCGAGGAGCAGGCGGAGGCGGAGGCGCGGGAGCGCAAGGAACAGGAGAGGAAGGAGAAAGAACAGAAGGAGAGGCAACGCAAGGAGAAGCAGCGCAAAGAGCGCGAGCGCCTGGCGCGCGAGAAGACCGAGACCTCCACCAAGAACAAGAGCACCGGCACGACTTCGACGCCCAAGGCCCCGCCGAAGTCCGCGCCGCCCCCGAACCCCGGAGCGACCGGGAAACCCACCAAGAAGTCGGGTTCCTCGGAAGGCTGGGGCGGCCTGCTCGTGGCCGCACTCATCATCGGCGTCCTGGTCTGGCAGCCCTGGGACAAGAAGGAGGACGACGACACTCCGACAAGCAGCCCCACCTCACGTTTCACCTTGTCCAGCAGCGGCGGCACCAGCGGCCTCGGCACCGGCGGCAACCTCGGCGACACCGACACCGACAGCTCCTCCGTGTCGTCGAGCGGCGGCTTCGACGACACGGAGCCCGAGCCGGAGCCCAGCTCCCTCGAGCCCGACCCCACCGAAGACGCCTTCAAGGCCGTCTCGTACGGGGACTGTCTGGACGTCGTCGACACCGGTTACGGCGGTCTCAGCAAGTTCGACTGGAGCGAGGAGGAGCCGAACACGACGTCCTGCGGCTACGGGACGCGCGTGAAAGTCACCGGCACCACCGACGACTGCACGTCCGGCGTGGGCAAGGCCACCTGGTCGTACTACTCCACCAGCAGCGGCGAGCGGACCGCGCTCTGCCTCACCGGCCAGTACCACCAGGGTGACTGCCTGCTCGCCAAGCACGAAGACAACGACGTCCTCAGCAGCATCGCGATGCTGTCGTCCCCGAACTGCACGGACCGGAGGGTTCCCGCCGCGTACAACGAGATCCTGGTCGTCACGGACGTCTACCGGGCGACGGCGGGCGCCGGCGCCGAGGTCTGCCGCCACGGGCAGTACGACGCCGGCACGTACTGGTCCACGAAGGTGGACGACGGCGCGACGCTGCTGTGCCTGAGGGCGTACGACTGAGGCCTCCTCCACCGCCGCCGACCTGTAACCCCAGGTCAGGGCCACACAAGGCAGTGTGGAGGGAGCGCGGAATGGCTGCCAGGGGGTCAACGGGTCCTGGCGGTTGACCATCGACTGTGTCGAGTCTCCTGGCGCACCGCCGGACACGGACACCCGGCAATAAAACTCTTAACTCCCTTGCCTCTCAGGTAAGTTCAGGCGCCAACAGTTGTCCGAAGAGAGGAACACTGCCTTGCGCACGTCCTACCGCCGTCTGACGACCGCCCTCGGGATAGCCGGGGCCTCCGCGTCGGCGCTCGTCCTGGCGACCGCCCCGGCACAGGCCGCCGGCTACATCTTCGAGGCCTACAACGCCATCTCTTCGCCGAGCGCGAAGACCGAGTTCGCCCAGGACGGCGAGATCCTCACCGCCCTCGACATGAAGAGTGACGGTCACGGCGTCGCCGCCCAGTGGCGCTACAACTCGAGCTCCGCCACCCACTCGTACTACAGCGCCAACGGCTACGCCGTCCCCAAGAACTGGAACCTGTCCTTCGCGGAGGGCACCACCCTGCAGATCCGCGCCTGCCTGCAGGAAGGGTCCAGCGGCACCCCGTACAGCTGCGGCGGCTGGGAGTACGCCCAGGCCTGACCGTCAGAACACGAAAGGGGCGGGCCCGAGGGCCCGCCCCTTTCGTGTTCTGACGGTCAGTGCGGACATGCTCCTGGCCGGCAAGGCGTATTCCTCCCGCGCGATCCGCAGCCACTTGCGCACGCGCGGTATCCGGACGGTGATCCCCGTCCCGGCCGACCAGCGACGTCACCGACTGCGGGCGGGGAAGCCGGGGCGGCAGGCCATCGGCCTTCGAGCGCGAGACCTACAAGCAGCGCAACACCGTCGAGCGGTGCATCAACCGCCTGAAGCAATGGCGCGGCATCGCCACCCGCTACGAGAAGACCGCGACCATCTACCTGGCCGGACTCCACGTCGCGGGCATCTTTCTCTTGGTCCGCTCGGTGATCTAAACGAAACCGCTTAGTAGCTGTCGTAGCTGGGCTTACCGTTCGGCCGGTAGACGCCGACGATGGTGCCGCCCTTCGTCGTCGAGACGCTGACGGGCTCCAGCGCAGTGGGGATCGCTCCGTCGGCGAACAGCCGCTTGCCGGTTCCGATGATCACCGGATGGATGGTCAGCCGGTACTCGTCGACGAGGCCGTGCTGCATGAGGGTCTGGGCGAGGTCGCCGCTGCCGACGACGTTGATGTTGCCGCCGTCGGACGCCTTCAGCTTGCGTACGGCATCGACGGTGTCGCCCTCCAGCAGCGTGGAGTTCTGCCACTCGACGGACGTCAGGGTCCGAGACGCCACGTACTTGTGCATGCTGTTCATCCGATTGGTGAACGGGTTGTCGGGATCGGCGGTCGGCCAGTACGACGCGAAGATCTCGTACGTCTTGCGGCCGAGCAGCATCGCGTCGGAGTGCTCGTACCAACCGGCGATGGCCGTGCCGACCTCGTCGTCGGCCACTGGTTTCTGCCAGCCGCCGTGCTCGAAGCCGCTCTCAGCGTCCTCGTCCGGACCGCCCGGCGCCTGCATGACGCCGTCCAGCGTCAGGAACGTGCAAACGATGATCTCGCGCATGGTGCGCTCCCTTCGTCGGCGGGTAGACCGGACAACCGCCGGAAACTCATCGGCGGAACTTCCGCGGCGCAGCACCAGGGCCGTCGTTTGGATCAGCCCTGCTGTGAGGTGCGGTATCTCTCGGGATGATCCAAACGACAGGCCCGTTTCGTCGCTGAAGGAGGCCCCCAGCTGGCCTTCGACAGGGGCTTCCCTCATGGCCTCGGGCCCTTTGCCAGCCTTGTGTCCGAGGCGCCTCTTAGGATGCCGCCGCTTGAACCGCTGGCTGGCCGGCCATGACCCGCATCGCCTGGACGACAAGGGCCTGTACCTGTATGGGCGTTCACTCGTCTTGCCCGGCGACGTCCAGCGAGACCAGGGGGCGATCCTCGGTCCGCTCTCCGCCCGCCAGTCCTACCTGAACGCGCGCGGCATGTTCACCGAGCTGGACATCCCTCGCCGGGTGGCGCAGATCGAGCTGTCTCTCGCCGTCGTCCAGGAGATGTCTGGTCAGCTCGAAGCTTCCGCTCGCAGGTACGAACTACTTGCCGCTGACGAGCGGTTGAGTTCTCGGGATCGTGCCCGTGCCCGTCTCTGGGTGGGCACGGCGCTCAGCAAGGAGGGCAACAACACGTACGCCACCGAGGTCATGGCTGCCGCCACCCGCGAGTTCGAGACGCTGGGCGAGCCGGAGGACTGGTCGGTCGCGCACCAGAAGCCGGCCCTGGCCCACCGGGGCGCCGACCACCTGGACCAGGCTCTGCACTACATCGACATCGCACGCACCACCGGCTCCCCGATGCAACGGGAGCGGTTGGACACCGCGTACGGGCACATCCTTCTGTCGGATGCGGCGACCCGGAATGATGGGCTGTCCGTCCTCGATCAGGCGGCACAGGTGGCCCGCCAGTACGGGCTGAGCCACCAGCTGCGCAGCATCGAGGGCATCCGAAAGGGCCAGCAAGGATGAGCCAGGGAGTGCCAGTGCCGGAGCACCAGCAGCGCCAGATCACCGACGAGCAGTTCCACGACGCGACGTTGATCTGGAACTACCACCAGATGGGCCACGAGCTGCGGCCCTGCTCGGCGGCGATCGGTCTGGGCAGCCACGACCTGGGCGTCGCCACCGCTGCCGCTGATATCTACCGTGTCGGCCTCTTCCCGGTCGTGGTGTTCAGCGGCGGCAACAGCCCCACGACCCGCGCACGCTTCCCGCGAGGCGAGGCCGTTCACTACCGCGAGCACGCGCTGAGCCTGGGTGTCCCGGACGAGGCGATCCTCGTGGAACCGAAGGCCGCGAACACTGGCCAGAACATCACGTTCTCAAGGGAGTTGCTGTCCGAGGCCGGCATCGCGGTCGAGTCGCTGCTGTTGATTTCCAAGCCGTACATGGAGCGCCGCTCCTATGCCACCTGCCGCAAGCTGTGGCCCGAGGTGGACGTCGTCTGTGCTTCCGAGCCGCTGGAGTTGGACGACTACATCAAGTCGATCGGCGACGAGAAGCTCGTCGTCGACATGCTCGTCGGCGACCTGCAGCGGGTGATCGAGTATCCGAAGCTCGGGTTCGCCGTCGAGCAGGACGTACCGGGGGATGTGCATGACGCTTACGAGCGCCTCTTGGGCGCCGGCTTCGACAGCCGCCTCATCAGCACCTGACACACGCCGATTCCAGACGTCCGGCGGGGTGTGCGCGATCCACCAGCCGAACCTGTTCCCGCGGCTGTCCACGCTGGCCAAGCTATACGCCGCCGACCGGTGGATCGTCCTCGACGACGTGCAGTTCGCGCGACGCGACTACCAGCACCGTGCACGGCTCGCCGCCCTGGACGATCCCGACCGGCAACAGTGGCTCACGCTCCCCACGCGCCTGCCCCACGGTCGCCCCACGCGCGTCAACCAGGCACGACTGGCCGACGCAGAACGTTCCCGGCGTACCGTCCGACTGCTCATTCGCCAGTACTACGGCCGTAGCCCCCACTGGCCTGCGGTGGAAGAGGTTCTGGACGCGGTCCTCGACCGGTTCGAGACCACGGAGCGCGTGGCGGACCTGGCCAGGACGTCCACGATCGCCTTGCTCACCGCTCTCGGCTGGAGCGGGGAAGTGCTGGACAGCAGCGCTGTCCCGACCCGTGAAGGCCGGTCGGAGCGCCTCGCCGACCTCGCCGTGACCAGCGGCAGCACGTACTACCTGTGCGGCCCCGGCGGCTGGCGCTACCTGGATCACCAGCCGTTCGTCGCCCACGGCATCCCCGTTCTTGCTTTCCACACGCCTGTGGATACAGACGACCGGCTCTGGAGCCGGGCCCGGCGGGTCAGCAGTCTCTGGGCATTGAGCGAGCTTGGGCCTCACAACCTCGCGGTCCGGCTGGATGCCGTACGAACAATGTGCCCTGGCCGCCTGACGGCCGCTCTCCGGCACTGAAAAGGGCGAGGTCCGAAGACCCCGCCCGCTACCAGTGAAACCCCAGGTCAGGGCCACACAAGGCAGTACGGCTGATGCCCCGCCTCATGCAGCCGGTGGCTGAAGTCCTGCCACTCGTGCAGCAGCTGGTACACGTTGAACGCGTCCCGCGGCCCGCCCCGGTCCGGGACCGTCGACCAGATGAAGGCGGCCGCGCCGACCGCTTCCTCGCCGATGCCGCGGAGGGGGTCGACGACGGTCATGGGGAGTTTCACCACGGCGTAGTCGGGGTGGAGGACGACCAGCTCCAGCGGGGGCACCTTGTGGAGGGGGACGCCCTCGATGCCGGTGAGGACCATCGCGGCCATCGTCTCCGGCTTGATCTTGGTGAACATGCCGTTCATGCCGAGCTCGTCGCCGCCGAGTTCTTCGGGGCGCATCGAGATCGGTACCCGGGCCGCCGTCGCGCCGTCGGGCGCGCCGAAGTATTTGTACGTCACCCCCACCCGGCCACCATTCCCGCTCCCTGCCCCGAGCCGGTCTGCCCTACGGTCCATGTAGTCCATACCGTCCATACGCGCCGACTGGTCGATCCGCTCAGGTGTCTCTGCCGCTTCCTCCGCCTCGCGCCGGTGCTTCCCCCGCCGGGCACGCCGAGGGCCGAGGTCATCGGTCCCCTCGCCCAGTCCGCCACCGCGATGCATATCTCCACCCGACTGCTTTTCTAAGGCGCGCGACCCCCGCCACGCAACCCGATCATCGTGACAGTGACCTCCCCCACGGCCGCACGCCGAAACGTGCGTTGAAACACCTGTCCGCAGGATCTTCGCAGCCTCTGACACCATGGCTCGTGTGAGCTATCCGTACGAAGCCCCAGTTTCGCAGACTCTTTTCGACCGTGCGGCTGCCGTCACGCCCGGCGGCGTGAACTCTCCGGTGCGAGCGTTCCGTGCCGTGGGCGGTACGCCCCGTTTCATGGTGTCCGGTAACGGTCCATACCTGACCGATGCCGACGGGAGGGAATACGTCGACCTTGTTTGTTCGTGGGGGCCGATGATTCTCGGGCATGCGCAGCCCGACGTCATCGCCGCCGTCCAGGAGGCCGTGGCGCGCGGCACCTCTTTCGGTACGCCGGGGGAGGGCGAGGTCGCCCTCGCCGAGGAGATCGTCGCGCGGGTCGAGCCCGTAGAGCAGGTCCGGCTCGTTTCCAGCGGGACCGAAGCGACCATGTCCGCCATCCGTCTCGCGCGCGGGTTCACCGGGCGCCCCAAGGTGATCAAGTTCGCAGGGTGTTATCACGGGCATGTGGACGCCCTGCTCGCGGCGGCGGGGAGCGGCGTGGCGACGTTCGCGCTGCCGGACACCCCCGGTGTCACCGGCGCCCAGGCCGGGGACACCATCGTCCTTCCTTACAACGACCTCGAAGCCGTGAACGAGGCCTTCCACGCGCATCCCGGTGAGATCGCCTGCGTGATCACCGAGGCCTCCCCGGGGAACATGGGTGTCGTGCCGCCGCGGCCCGGGTTCAACCAAGGGCTCAAGGACGCCTGCGCGAAGAACGGCGCGCTGTTCATTTCCGATGAGGTCATGACCGGGTTCCGGACCAGTAAGGCCGGCTGGTATGGAATTGATGGGGTTCGTCCCGATCTCATGACCTTCGGCAAGGTCATGGGCGGCGGGTTTCCTGCCGCCGCCTTCGGTGGGCGCAAGGACGTCATGGGGCATCTCGCGCCCGCCGGGCCGGTCTACCAGGCCGGCACGCTGTCCGGGAACCCGGTGGCGACGGCGGCGGGGCTCGCGCAGCTGCGGCTGCTCGACGACGCCGCGTACGACAAGGTCGACGCCGTCTCCGAGCAGATCCGTGGGCTCGTCACGGAGGCGCTGAGCAAGGAGGGCGTCGCGCACCGGCTGCAGAACGCCTCCAACATGTTCTCGGTCTTCTTCACCGGGCGCGAGGTGCGCGACTACGAGGACGCGAAGGCGCAGGAGTCCTTCCGGTTCACCGCGTTCTTCCATTCGATGCTGGCGCAGGGCGTCTATCTGCCGCCGTCGTCCTTCGAGTCGTGGTTCGTGTCCACGGCCCATGACGAGCGGGCCGTCCAGCGGATCGCCGACGCCCTTCCGGCGGCGGCACGGGCGGCTGCGGAGGCCACGGCATGAGCGACACGGGGATCGGGGCCAACATGGGGATCGGGACCGAGAAGAACGACAGCGACATCACCGTCGTACACCTCATGCGGCACGGCGAGGTCGCCAACCCGGACGGGGTGCTGTACGGGCGGCTGGCCGGCTACCACCTGTCCGAGCTCGGGCGGCAGATGGCCGACCGGGTCGCCGAGCATCTCGCGTCGCGCGACGTCACCCATGTCGTCGCCTCCCCGCTGGAGCGGGCGCAGGAGACGGCGACGCCCATCGCCAAGGCGCACGGGCTCGACCTGAACACCGACGGGCGGCTGATCGAGGCCGACAACGTCTTCCAGGGGAAGACGTTCGGGGTGGGCGACGGGGCGCTGCGGCGGCCCGAGAACTGGAAGCACCTCGTCAACCCGTTCAAGCCGTCCTGGGGTGAGCCGTACGTGGAGCAGGTCGTACGGATGATGGGGGCGCTGGACGCCGCCAAGGACGCGGCCCGGGGTCATGAAGCGGTGCTCGTCAGCCACCAGTTGCCGATCTGGACCGTGCGCAGCTACGTCGAGCGGCGGCGGCTGTGGCACGACCCGCGCAAGCGGCAGTGCACGCTGGCGTCCCTCACCACCTTCACCTACCGCGGCGACAAGATCGTCTCCGTGGGTTACAGCGAGCCCGCCCGGGATCTCGTCCCGGCCCATCTCCTCGCGGGCGCCAAGCCGGTGAAGGGGAAGGGCAAGGCGTTCGGGGCGTAGGGCGCCACCCGGTCGGAGTCTTCGTAAAATACGATTAATGTGAGTTTGGTGGAACCCGTCCCCTCCTCGCGCCCTCTCATTGAGTGCCGGCCGAGAGCCGGCTGAGAGGGAGCGAGGAGATGGGGACCGAATGCGGGACATCAGCCGACGGGGAATCCTCGGCCTTGGGGTGGGTGCCGGAGCCGCGTGGGGACTCGCGGCGTGCGGCACCGCACCACAGGACGGTGCGGGGGGAGCGGGTGGTTCCGGGTCGGGCGAACCGGGTCGGCCCGCTCGACCCGGCCCTTCCCGGCACACCGCCCGCCCACTCGGCGACGGCTCCACCGCCTATACGGGCAAGCAGCCGAACCAACCCGCGAAGCCCGTGCCCCTCGAACCCGGCGAAACCCCGCCGCAGTTCGTGATCTTTTCCTGGGACGGGGCGGGAGAGGTCGGGACCGGTCTCTTCCCCCGATTTCTCCAGCTCGCCGAAGAGCACGACGCGCACATGACCTTCTTTCTCTCCGGGCTGTATCTCCTGCCCGAGTCGAAAAAGCGTTTGTACGTGCCGCCCAATAACCCCAAGGGCGCTTCGGACATCGGTTATCTCACCGACGACCACGTCAAAGAGACGCTGAAGTACGTCCGGCAGGCCTGGCTCGACGGCCATGAGATCGGCACGCACTTCAACGGTCACTTCTGCTCCGGCTACGGCACTGTCGCCAACTGGACGCCGGAGCAGTGGCGCAGCGAGATCGACCAGGCCAAGTCCTTCGTCACCCAGTGGCGGACCAATACGGGCTGGAGCGATCTGCCTGCCCTGCCCTTCGACTACGAGAAGGAACTCGTCGGCGGGCGCACGCCTTGTCTGCTCGGCCAGAACAACCTGCTGCCCACGGCCAGGGAACTCGGCTGGCGCTACGACGCCTCCTCGCCCGGCGGCCGCCAGTGCTGGCCGCGCAAGAACCAGGGGCTGTGGGACCTCCCGCTGCAGGCGATCCCCTTCCCGGGGCACAGCTTCGAGGTGCTCTCGATGGACTACAACATCCTCGCCAACCAGTCGCTCAACTCGACGCGGGCGCCGTCGTACAACTACCCGGGCTGGCTCAGGCAGTCGACCGGGGCGTACATCGCCGGATTCAAGCGGGCATACGAGACAAATCGCGCACCCTTCTTCATCGGCAACCACTTCGAGACATGGAACGGCGGCATCTATATGGACGCCGTCGAGCAGGCCTTCACATACATAGGCCGGGAGAAGGAGAAGGGCGGGGACGTACGCCTCGTCTCCTTCAGGCAGTTCGTGGACTGGCTGGACGTGCAGTGCCCCGAGGTGCTGGCCAAGCTCCAGACGCTGGACGTGGGGCAGCAGCCGGACGGCGGCTGGAAGACGTTCCTCGGCGATGCGGGCAAGGGCGGTACGGGCAAGGGCGGTACGGGCAAAGGCGGTGCCGGCGAAGGCGGTGCGGGCGAAGGGGCTTCCGCGGGGGCTGGGTCGGCCGCCTGAAATGGTGTTTTCCGCCCGCAAGGGGGGTGCGGAAGATCCTCGAAACGGGCATGCGAAACTTTTCACATGAGTGCCGCCTGCCGCGCCGAACAGCGGTCGAACCGCATCCGCACCCGTAGCCGCGCCGCCCTGTTCACCGCCGGGGCCGCCGTCGCCGCGCTTGTCCTGTCCGCGTGCGGTTCCGGGGGCACCTCCGGAGGATCGGGCGACACCAACTTCGTCGCGGGCGAAGACGGCATCTCCACCGTCAAGAAGGGCTCGCGCACCGACGCCCCCGACCTCTCCGGCAAGACCGTCGACGGCGGGCAACTCGACGTCGCGGACTACAAGGGCAAGATCGTCGTCCTCAACGTGTGGGGCTCCTGGTGCGCGCCGTGCCGCGCCGAGGCGCGCAACTTCGTCAAGGTCGCCAAGGACACCGCGGCGCAGGGCGTGCAGTTCGTCGGCATCAACACGCGTGACCCCAGCACCGGTGCGGCCAAGGCGTTCGAGAAGGAGCAGGGGGTCACGTACCCCAGCCTGTACGACCCCACGGGCAAGCTGATGCTCCGCTTCGAGAAGGGCACGCTGAACCCGCAGACGATCCCGTCCACGCTCATCATCGACCGGGACGGGAAGGTCGCGGCCCGGACGCTGCAGGCCCTCAGCGAAGAGACGCTGCGCGAGATGCTCGATCCCATCCTCGCGGAGAAGTGACCTGACGTGTCCCTTCTCGCCGTGTCCGCGGACATCACGACGTCCCCGCACCTTGCAACGACCCTCGCCGAGGTGACGGGCAGGAACGAGACGGTCTACAGCGGGGCCCTGCTGCTCGCCCTGCCGGTCGCCGTGCTCGGCGGGCTCATCTCCTTCTTCTCGCCGTGCGTGCTGCCGCTCGTCCCCGGTTATCTGTCGTACGTCACCGGCGTCACCGGTACGGATCTGGCGGAGGCCAGACGGGGGCGGATGGTCGGGGGCGCGAGCCTGTTCGTGCTCGGGTTCACCGTGGTGTTCGTCTCCGGCGGGGCCCTGTTCGGGTACTTCGGGTCGACCCTGTACGAGTACCAGGGCACGCTCAGCAAGGTGCTCGGCGGGCTCATGGTCCTCATGGGGGTCTTCTTCATGGGGCTGATGCCCTGGCTGACCCAGCGTGAGTTCCGCTTCCACAAGCGGCCGGTCACAGGGCTGGTGGGGGCGCCGCTCCTCGGCGCGCTGTTCGGCATCGGCTGGACGCCGTGCATCGGCCCGACCCTCGCCTCGGTGCTGGCGCTCTCCTCCAACCAGGCCAGCGCGGGGCGCGGGGCCATACTGACCGTCGCGTACTGCCTCGGCCTCGGCGTGCCGTTCGTGCTCGCCGCGGTCGCCTTCCGCAAGGCCCTGGGCACCTTCGGCTGGGTCAAGCGCCACTATGTCTGGGTGATGCGCATCGGCGGCACGATGATGATCGCGACCGGACTGCTCCTGCTGACCGGCGCGTGGGACAGCCTCGTGCAGGAGATGCAGGTCTGGTCCAACGGCTTCACGGTAGGGATCTGATCCATGAGCACGACCGACACCGACAAGACGACGGGTCAGGCGACCGCTGCGCGGCACATCGGAACCAGCGCCGACGGCGATCTCGGCGAAGCCGGATCCCAGCTTTCCACCGCTCCGGTGGAGAGCGCCGTGCCCGGCTCGTTCGGCGGGATGCGGGCGCCCGGTGCCGCCGGGTGGCTGGCGTGGACCGGCCGCGAGGTCATCGGCTGGACCCGCTGGTTCTGGCGGCAGCTGACCTCCATGCGGGTCGCGCTGATCCTGCTGTTCCTGCTGTCGCTGGGGGCGATCCCCGGATCGCTGATCCCGCAGTCCGGGACCGATGCGCAGAAGGTGGCGGACTTCAAGGACGCGCACAGCGTGCTCGGGTCGGTCTACGACAAGCTCGGGCTGTTCCATGTCTACAGCTCGGTGTGGTTCTCGGCGATCTACATCCTGCTGTTCGTCTCGCTCATCGGCTGCATCGTGCCGCGCACCTGGCAGTTCGTGGGGCAGCTGCGCGGCCGCCCGCCGGGTGCGCCCAAGCGGCTGAACCGGCTGCCCGCATACGCGACCTGGCGCACCGAGGCCGAGCCGGAGCAGGTCCGCGAGATCGCGCTCAAGGTGCTGGGGCAGCGCCGGTTCCGGGCGCACATCGAGAAGGACGCGGTCGCCGCCGAGAAGGGGTACCTCCGCGAGACCGGCAACCTGATCTTCCACATCGCGCTCGTCGTGATGCTGGTCGCCTTCGCCTGGGGCCAGCTCTTCAAGTCCGAGGGCAACAAGCTGATCCTCGAGGGCGACGGCTTCTCCAACACGATGTCGCAGTACGACGACTTCAAGTCCGGCAACCTCTTCAGCACCGACGACCTCACGCCGTTCAGCTTCAACCTCAAGAAGTTCACCGGCACCTACGAGCGGACCGGCCCCAACAAGGGCACCCCTCGCACGTACGAGGCGGACATCACGTACAGCGTGGGCGCCTACGGCAAGGACAAGAAGACCACCGTCAAGGTCAACGAGCCGCTGGAGATCGGCGACTCGAAGGTCTACCTCACCGCGCACGGCTACGCGCCCGTCGTCACGGTCCGGGACGGCAACGGCAACGTCGTCTACCACGACGCCGTGCCGATGCTGCCGCTCGACTCGAACGTCACCTCGCAGGGCGCGATCAAGGTCATGGACGGCTACAAGAACGCGAAGGGTGTGAGCGAACAGCTCGGCTTCGCCGCCTTCTTCGTGCCGACCTTCGCGGGCGCGGGCGAGGGCACGATGTTCTCCCAGTTCCCCGCGCTGGACTTCCCCGTGCTCGCGCTGACCGGCTACCACGGCAGCCTGGGTGTCGATTCGGGCATTCCGCAGAACGTGTACCAACTGGACACCTCCAAGCTGAAGCAGTTCAAGAACTCGAAGGGCGACGTCCTCAAGGCGCGGTTGCTGCCCGGCGAGACCATGCAGCTGCCGAACGGTGCCGGGTCGATCACCTTCGACAAGGGCATCAAGGAGTGGGCGAACTTCCAGGTCACCCAGCAGCCCGGCAGTGACTGGGCGCTGATCGGAGCCTTCGCCGCGATCTTCGGTCTCGCCGGTTCGCTCTTCATCCAGCGCCGTCGGGTCTGGGTGCGGGCGACGGCCGGGGCCGACGGTGTCACCGTGGTCGAAATGGCGGGCCTCGGCCGCAGTGAGTCCGCCAAGCTTCCCGAAGAACTCGGTGACCTGGCCGCGCTCGTGCACGAACGGGCGCCAACGAAGACCGACGAACCCGACCCCGACGTCGAACCCCCCGTACCTGCCGAAGGGGCTGAGAAGTGACTCTCGCCACCGCCACCAACGAACACCTCGCCAACGTCAGCAACACGCTGATCTACTCCGCGATGGCCGTCTACACCCTGGCCTTCTTCGCCTACATCGCCGAGTGGCTCCTCGGCAGCCGCAGCAAGGTCGGCCGCACGGCCGCCGCGCTCACCGCCACGAAGGACACAAAGAAGGCGGCGGCTCCCGCGGTCACGGTGAACAAGGCCGGCGGCACCGCCGTCCTGGAGCGGCCCCAGGTCGTCACCCGGTCCGCGGCCGGCGCCCGTGATGTGCCCGACGGGCCCGGGGCGCACGGCGGGGACGAGCAGGGCGACCTCTACGGCCGTATCGCCGTGTCCCTCACCGTGGTCGCCTGGGCCGTCGAGGCGGCCGGGGTGGTCGCACGCGCTCTGTCGGTGCAGCGGGCGCCGTGGGGCAACATGTACGAGTTCAGCATCACCTTCTCCACCGTCGCCGTCGCCGTGTACCTGGCGCTGCTCGCGCTGAAGAAGAACGTCCGCTGGATGGGGCTGCCCCTGGTCACCACGGTCCTCCTCGATCTCGGTCTCGCCGTCACTGTCTTGTACACCGCCAGTGACCAATTGGTTCCCGCCCTGCACTCGTACTGGCTGTACATCCACGTCTCGACCGCGATCTTCTGCGGCGCGGTCTTCTACGTGGGCGCGGTCGGCACCCTGCTGTACCTCTTCAAGGACTCGTACGAGAACAAGCTGGCCACCGGCGGCAAGCCGGGCCGTTTCGCGACCTCCGTCATGGAGCGGCTGCCCGCCTCGGCCTCCCTCGACAAGTTCTCGTACCGCGTGAACGCCGCCGTCTTCCCGCTGTGGACCTTCACGATCATCGCGGGCGCGATCTGGGCGGGCGACGCCTGGGGCCGCTACTGGGGCTGGGACCCCAAGGAGACCTGGGCGTTCATCACCTGGGTCGCGTACGCCTGCTATCTGCACGCCCGCGCCACGGCCGGCTGGAAGGGCCGCAAGGCCGCCTACATCGCGCTCATCGCCTTCGGCTGCTGGCTGTTCAACTACTACGGCGTCAACATCTTCGTCTCCGGCAAGCACTCCTACGCGGGCGTGTAGCCCCCGCACGACGCTTACGGCAAAGGCCGGTCCCATGTGGCGTGAGTCACGGGAACCGGCCTTCGTCGTACGGACAGGTAGGAGGCGTGGGGACGACCCTGGTCGACAAGGCCGGTCAGCGCCCCTGACGCGCGCGCCAGCACGTGCCCAACGCGTGCGAAACCCCCGGTCACGCGCCACGCTGGTGTCATGACCCGAGCCATCGAAGAGGGCGCCGTCGAGATGCGGGGGGACATGCGCGTTCTGCACTACCTGATGCACTTTCCCCAGCCTGTGGAAAACGTCTGGACGGCGCTGGCCACCCCCGAAGGGCTGCGGGGATGGCTGGCCGTCGCTCAGGTGTTCGAGCCGCGGCTCGGTGGCGCGGTCACCCTGGACGGGATCGGTGCCGGGCGGGTCACCGCGTGGGATGTCGAGCGCATCGCCGAGTACACCGTGGCGGAGCGGGGGCGGATCCGGTTCCATCTGGAGCCGGGGGTACCGGACGGCTCCACCGTCCGGTTCACCCATGAGCTCGAGGCCGAGCAGGAGCCGCCCGGGTGGCGCGCCCGCTTCGAACGCCTGCTCCACATGCTGACCGCGCGCTGACCGTCCGCGCGCTGACCGTGCGCTGACCGTGCGCTGACCGTCTAGGACGGCGGCAGACACTCCTTCGCCGGTGGCTTCCCCTCCGGCCAGGCGATCTTCACGAAGCGGGCGCGGGACTCCGGGGTCAGTTCCACGATCGGTACGGCCTTGTCGTACGGATTGCCGTGGGCGTCCAGACAGATCCACCCGCTCGCCCCGTCGACCCGCAGCTGCGTGCCCTTCACCTGCGGCCACTGGAGCCCCACGTCCACCAGGGCCGGGATCTTCCCCGTCGGTGACGCCCCGCGGATGCCGTGCACGGCGAGCCGCATGGCGTCGTACGCGATGATCAGCTGGCCGTCGTCGAGGGCGATCGGGCCGAGGGGGCCGACCGGTTCCTTCTCGGCGTCGGTCAGCAGCTCCTCGAGCGCCTTCGCGTCGGTGGCGCTGCCGCCGGTCTTCGCGGTGTCCTTCAGCCAGGCGTCCGGGTGGGCGAGGGCCGTGTAACGCACGGTCAGCAGCGGGTCCTCGAGGGCGGCCGGGTCGAGATCCTTGTCCCCGGCGAGATACGAGCCCTCGTCGCCGGTGAGCACGGTGAACCGGCGGTGGTCGCAGCCGCGCTGGCCCAACATGTTGATGAACTGGCGCAGTTGGGTGTGCCGGCCCGCGAACAGGACGGTGTCCGTGCTGGTCGGCGTGTCGCACAGGATGTGGGTGATCTGCTCGAAGACGTTGGCGGTGCTGCCCTCCTTGCTGCGGTCGGCGGGAGGGGTGAACGGCTGCGCCCCGTAGCGCGAGCCCTTGAGCATCTTCTCGAAGGAGCTCTGGAGCGTACGCGTGTACGGGTCGCCCGTGCGGTCGTAGACCAGGAACGCGTTGGCCGCCGAGACATTGGCGAAGGAGGCCAGGGCGCGGGCCTCGTCGGTGTTGGTGGGGGAGACGCGGGCGAGCCCGGGGAAGGGGTCCTTGCCGTCCTGACCGTTGGCGAGGTCGTCGGCCGTGATCGAGCTCCCTATCACCGGGATGCCCCGCCGAGTGAGTTCTGTGACCGCCCTCTTGTTGTTCTCGGTGCTCAGCCCGACCCCGGTCACCGCGCGCAGCCGGTCGGGGCTCGTCGTCATGCGCGCCAGCTGGTCGACCGTGTGCTGCCAGTGCGCGCCGGTGCCACCGGGGTTGGCCAGCACCAGCCGGATCTTCGGCTTCAGGCCGGTGGATTCGTGGTTGGCCCGGTACTGGGCCAGATAGGCGCCCTGGAGCTCGTGCAGCACATCGTTCAGGTTGTCGGCGTCGGTCGCGGTGAAGGGTTCGAGGAGCGCGACGGTGACATAACTGCCGGGCTCCAGCCGGGCGTTCTCGCGGTGGATCGCCCGTACGGTGTCGGCGAACTGCGGACGTCCGAAGGCGTACGTCGTCGACGAGACGCCCACGCATTCCTCGCTGTCCTCGGGCCGGACGACGCCCGGGGCGCAGGACCGGTCCTCCTTTGTGGCCGTCATGCCGCCCCAGATGCCGAGGCCCGCGAGGACGGCCGCGAGCGTCAGGGCGACATATCGGCGGAAACGTATCTCCCAGACGTCCTCACGCAGCCACACCCACAAGCGGCCCATCATTGACCCCTGCCTTGAGTCATCACTGACCCCTGCCCTGTGTCATCCCTGACTCCCGTCTTCGTCGTCGCCCGGGATGCGCAAGGGGCGGCCGGCGAGCGCGTCCGACGGCCACTCCCGCGAGGCCCGCCACAGCAGCGGGTTGCCCGCGGTCCGCAGATTCGACAGTTGCTCCAGCTCGAAACGGAGCCGGTCGGACACCTTCGGGTCCGGCAGCACCAGCGGGTCGGTCAACTGCCACACGGCGTGCAGCAGCCGTCGCACCCGCAGATGCAGTACGGCGTCCACGCCGTCCGGCTGCGGCGGCTGGGCCGCGTCCGTGCGGCCGAGCGCGATGGCCGCGCGGTGGTCGTGGCCGGCGAAGTCGCGGCCCTCCGGGTCGTGCGCGTGGTAGTACGGCGCGGACGCGATGAAGACCAGCGCCGAGAGCCAGCCGCGGGTTTCGCTGCCCGGGAAGGCCTCCCGGAGGTACGCCACCGCGACGTCGGCCTTGCCCAGGGCGAGTTCGTGGTGCAGCCGGTAGCGGGCGCGGTCCGCTCGGTCCCCGTCGCCGTAGTGGTCGATGAGGGTGCGGTGGACGGCGCGCCAGCGGGCGTGGTCCGGGTCGCTGTGGTGCAGCCGCAGCAGGAGCAACGCGCGCAGGAAGGGGTCGCCGACGAACTGCCCGTCAGCCGTCGCCCAGCCTTCCTCCGCGAGTCGCTCCTCCAGGTCGAGGACGCCCGACGCGCCGAAGTCGTCGGAGAGCTGGACCTCCGCGAGCGCGCACGCCGAGTCGCGGTCGTGGGCCGCGGCGAGCACGGTCAGCTCGTCCAGGCGGCCGCCGGGTACGAGCCGGTCGAGGAGTTCCTGATAGGTGGGGTGGCCGTCGTGGTCCTCGTGGACGGCGACGTCCGCCGTGAGCATCTGGCCCAGGGAAGTGGCCCCTTGGGGCAGGTTCTGCCGGGCGGACTCCGCGAGCAGGGTGACGCCGAGCGGGCTGCCGCCGGACAACCGGTGTGTGGCGTGCGGGAGTTGTGGCGGCATGTTGAAGCCCTGGGCGGCGCCGCCGACGAGGTGCAGCGTGTCGTCCGGGGTGAGCGGCGGCAGCGCGACGAGCAGGGCCCGCGAGGACGGCGAGGTGCCGGGTGTCCAGCCGGTGTGCCGGGCGACCTCGGGCAGGGCGCGGCGGCCGGCGTTGCGCAGCGCCGGGTGGGTGTATCCGCGGAGGGCGGCGAAGAAGACGACCTGGTCGGCGATGCCGTCGGCGCGGTCGCGCAGCACCGGCTCCATGAGGCCGAGGCCCGCCGGATCCTGCACGTTGTCTATCAGTACGACCGGGCGGCCCAGCCGGTGCGAGCGCTGCATGACCCCCGCGTACGCGTCGTCGAGGTCGGCCAGCAGGGCCCGTACGAGATAGCGCTCGGCGTGTGTGCGGGAGTCGCCGCCCGCCCGGAAGTGCGCGGAGAGCAGGATCAGGCCGAGCTTGGGATTGCCGCCGGCGTTCGGATAGTCGCGGTACCAGGCGGCCGCCCGGCGCAGTCGGCGGTGGGCGGGGGCGATCCCCTCGGCGAACGCCTCCAGGGTCGCCTCGATGATCGGCTCGACCACCGGCCCCGTACTGCTCATCGAGGCGACGAGCTTGGCGATGACCTTGCTCACCCAGCGTCCCGCGAACCCCGACAGTCGCGAGCCCGTCTCGTTCAGCAGCAGGATGCGCTCCGCCTCCTGCCGGATGCGCGGCACGTCACGGTCGCTCCAGCCGCCCGCCGCCACGGCGAGCAGCCCGGACGCCAGCCGCGGAAAGCCGATCCGCCCGGCGCCCGTCACCGGCTCGGCGAGCTGCTCGGCGACGGTGGTGAGCGCCTGCCCGACGGGAGACCAGGCCTCCGCGGGCCGCTCCGGCGGCGGGCCGGTTAACTGCCGCTCCTCGCCGTCGATCAACGCGACCGGCGTATGGCCGCGATACGCGTCCCGCAGCTCGCGCAGCACCGCGCTCTTGCCGAGCCCGCGACCGCCCGCGAACACCACGAAGGGCAGTTCCTTCGGGTGTTCGTACGGGGACGCGCGGTGCTGGTACGGGCGCAGGCCGACGAGCCGCGGAGCGAGACCGGGCGGATCGATGTCGAACAGCGCTCCGCGTCCGTGCAGCCCTCTGTGCACCGCATCTCCCCCTGGCGCGGTCCGGTCCTGCTTATGCTGCTGTGAGGTGTATCAACACCAGGGTAAAGAGGGGGAGTTGGTTCGGACTAGGGCTGGTGATGTCCGTTTGGTTACGAAAGTTTTCCGCGGTGTTCCCGGACCTACTCGGACCTATCCGACGGTGATCGAGTCCAGCTTCTCGCGCAGATAAACGTGAGAGTCCACGGGCGGGTACGCGACGCGCCCCACCGGAGCGGGCACGGACTCCACGACCGTCCCCGGTGTGCACTCCCCGAAGTAGACGAGGGACATCAGCTCCTCGGCGGGCGCGTCGGCGGGTGGCGGCAGCACGCGGTGCCGGCCCGAACGCCACCGGTCTCCGGTCCAACGGGCCATCAGGTCACCGATGTTGATGGTGAAGGCGTCCGCGTCGAAGGGCGCGTCCTCCCAGCCGCCCTCGTCCGTGTAGACCTGAAGACCACCCTTGCCCGCCTGCCGGTCGAGGATCGTGACCGTGCCGAAGTCGGTGTGCGGGCCGATGCGGAACTGACCCGGCTGGGGCTCGCCGATGACCTCCGTCCCCGGGTACCAGTTGATGTTGAAGCCGTAGGTGGGATGGTCCATGTGCCGGGTGAAGAAGTCCGGCTCCAGGCCGAGGGCTTCGCCGAGGAGCTCGAGGAGATGGTTCTCCAGCTCGCCCATCCTCGTCAGATACTCCTCGCACAGCTTCTGGAGTTCCGGGGCCTCGGCGGGCCACACGTTCGGCGCGTACCACTCCGCGTTGATCTCCGGGTCCTCGAACGGCTCGTGCGTCGCGAACGTCAGCGACTCCTTGAGGTCCGGCGGGGTCTCCGTACCCTCCGAGTACCCGTTCGCCTCGGCTCCCGGCCCGAGCCAGCCGCGCCCGCCGACCTGGGCGGCGTACGGCTGCTTCGTCTCGGCGGGCAGGGCGAAGAAGGCGCGGGCGGCCTCACGGATACGGGTGCGCAGGGCGGGGTCCACGCCGTGGCCGGTGACGAGGAGGAAGCCCGCGGTCCGGAGCGCGTCGTCGACGGTGCGGGCGATGCGGGTGCGGGCATCGGGGTCGCCGTCCAGCCAGGGCCGCAGGTCGATGGTCGGGATGCGGGGCTCACTCACCGATGTCCTCATTCCACAGTGCCGGGTTGTTCTTGATGAAGTCGCGCATCACGGCGGTGCACTCGGGGTCGTCCAGCAGCACGATCTCCACGCCGTGCTCGGCCAGCCAGTCGTGGCCGCCGTGGAAGGTGGTGGCCTCGCCGATGACGACGCGGGAGATCCCGAACTGTCGGACCAGACCGCTGCAGTACCAGCAGGGGGAGAGGGTGGTCACCATGGTCGTACCGCGGTAGCTCTTCTGCCGTCCGGCGGCGCGGAAGGCTGCCGTCTCCGCGTGCGTCGACGCGTCGTCGTCCTGGACGCGGCGGTTGTGGCCGCGGCCGAGGAGGGTGCCGTCCGCGCCGTACAGCGCCGCTCCGATGGGGATGCCGCCCTCGGCGAGCCCGGCGCGGGCCTCCGCGACGGCGGTCGCGAGCCACACGCGTGCCTGTGCCTGATCGATGCGCTCCATGACTCCTACTCTCCTGTGGCCGAAACACCAGGGCAACGTGCGGAAAGTACTCTCCCGGGAGCCCGCACCCGGACGGACTGTCAGCGCCTCTGGAGGTTCCCGTGCCCGCACTCACCCTCCGCGAGATCCTGGCCCTCGACCCCGTCCGCGGCAGCGAACCCGAACTGCTGGCGGGCGAGAGCGCCCTGGACCGCCCCGTCCGCTGGGTGCATTCGAGCGAGGTGTACGAGGGTGCCAACTTCCTCGACGGCGGCGAACTGCTTCTCACCAACGGCTTCGGGCTGACCGACGCCGACGAGGGGACCCGGCGGCGGTACGTCCGTGAGCTGGCCGCGCGCGGTGCGGCGGGCCTTGCCGTGGAGGTCGGGCGGTCGCTGGTGCGGATGCCCGAGGAGGTCGCCGACGAGGCGCGACGGCTCGGCCTGCCGCTGCTGGCCCTGCACCGGGTGGTCCCGTTCGTCCGCATCACCGAGGCCGCGAACCGGGCGATCGTCGCCCGCGGTCTTTCGGGGCGCTCTTCGGCCGTACGGCCCTGGGGCGACGACCACTCCGCCGCCCTGCTCGCCGACCTCGCCGACGGGCAGGCCCTCAACCAGCCCGAGGTGGAGGCGCGGGCCGCGCTCGCGGGGTTCCATCCGGGGCCGGGGGCGCGGCTGCTCGGGGTGTCGGCGCACGGGGCGCGGGATCTGAGCGGGGTGGACCGGGCGGCACGGTCCCTGGGCGGGGTCGCGGTGCTGCGGGCGGCGTTCCCGGGGGACGTACTGGCGCTGGTGGCGATGCCCGGGGCGGGCGGCGCCGCGGCGTCGGGCGCGCGGGATGTCGTACGGGCCGTGCAGGAGGCCTTCCGGGCGGTCGCGGAGCCTGGGGTGACCGTGGCGGTCGGGCACGCGGTCGTCGCGGGCGGCGGCTGGCTGCGGTGGAGCGAGACGCTACGGGCGGCGCGGACCACGCTGGAACTGGCGCTCACCGTCCCGTCGGCCGAGCCCGGCGTGTCCGGCGGCCCGGTCGTCACGTCCTCCCGCGCCCTCACCTTGGAGCGGGAGCTCACCCGCGGCGGCGTGGACGCCAACCGTGACCGCCTCGCCCGCCTGGTCCAGCACACCCTGGGCCCCCTGCTGGCCTGGGAGGCGGCCCACCCCAGCGACCTCGTCCGCACCCTCGAGGTGCACCTCCGCCACGGCTGCTCACCCACCCGCACGGCCGCCCTGCTCCACATCGGCCGCCAGTCCCTCTACCAGCGCCTCGAACGCATCGAATCGTTGCTCGGCCTGGAGATCGGCGACCCGGATCTGCTCGGCGAGCTGCTGGCGGCCCTGTGCGCGCACCGGATCGTGCGGGGGGTGCCGGTGGCTACGGGGGCGGGCTTGCGGACGGTGGCGTGACCGTTGGCGGGGCCGTGCGGGTCAGCCGTGCTGCTCCGGCTTCCGGGCGAGGACGAAGGCCTGCGGGGTCTTCTCGCGGGCGTCGGCCTCGCGCACGAGCCGGGCGACCTCGATGAGCCCGGCCGCGCGGAGGAATTCGGCGACGCGCTCGGGCGGGAACCGATAGACGTGGAGGTCCACGTCATGGCCGTACGCGTGCTCCAGGCGCACTCGCTCGTCGCCCACCTTGAAGGCGATCAGCAGGTGGCCGCCCGGCGCCAGCACCCGGTTGAACTCCTGGAAAAAGATCGGCAGTTCATCGAGTGGTGTGTGCACCGTGGAGTACCAGACGAGAGCCCCCGCGAGCGAGCCGTCCTTGATGCCGAGGTCGGTCATCGACCCGACCTCGAACCGTAGTTGAGGATGATCACGCCGGGCCACCGCCACCATCTCCGGCGACAGATCGATCCCGTACGCGTCCAGGCCGAGCCCCTCCAGATGCGCGGTCACCCGCCCCGGCCCGCACCCGAGGTCCGCGACCTTCCCACCCCCGCCTGCCCGCACCTTCTCCGCGAACGCGGCCAGCATGGCCCGGTCCAGCGGCTTGTTCCCCAACTCGGCCCTGAGGAGATCGGCGTAGTCGACGGCGACGGTGTCGTACGACGCCCTGATGGCGTCCAGGTGAGAGGTCATGGCCGCGAAGGCTAGCCCCGGGCACTGACAGTCCGATGCGTGCCACCGTTGGGGTGGGTCAGCCGGCCGGCCCCCACGGCCACTTCGCGAGGGACGTTCAGGTTGTCGCCCGGAGCAGCAGCTTCGCCGTGCTGGTTCGCGTTCCCATCAGATGGTGGGCCGCTTCCGCCTCCTCCAACCCGAACTCAGCGGTCACCGGCAGGGACACCACCCCGTCGGCCACCGTCCGGAACGCCCGTTCGGCGAGGGCGCGCAGTTCGGTCGGTGCTGTCTGGGCCAGGGTGAGGATGGAGAAGCCGGAGACGGACAGGGCCAGCGGGTAGAGCTCGGGCCGGCCCACCTGCCACGGCTCGGCCGAGCTCGCGTTGCCGAAGGAGACCGGGCGGCCGAAGGGGGAGAGGGAGGCGAGGCTGCCGCGCAGGGTTTCGCCGCCGACCGGGTCGAGGGCCAGGTCCACTCCGCGGCCGTCCGTCGCGGCCCGCACCTCGGCGCTCGTGAAGGGGCCGACGAAGACCTCGTCGTAGCCGTGGACCAGCGCGTACTTGGCCTTCGCCTCGCCCGACACCACCCCGTACACCGCCCCCGCGCCCGCCGCCTTCGCCAACTGGCCCACCACGGTGCCGACTCCACCCGTCGTGCCTTGCACGAGCACCGTCTCGCCGGGCTGGAGTCGTCCCACGGTGTGGATCAGGGCGTACGCCGTGGGCACCACGGTCGGCAGGGTGGCACCCGTGCGCAGGTCCAGGCCGTCCGGCAGCGGGAACACGGTCACGGCGTCCGCCACGGCCACGTCCGCGTACGCGCCGCCCGCCGTCAGCGCGGTGACCTCCTGGCCGGGCCGGAGCCCCTCGACGCCGCCGCCGACCGCGTGCCAGACCCCGCGTCTCCGGCATGATCCGCCGGACCGGCCCTAACCGGTCGGTGTGCCGTGGTCTGCCCGCAGGTGGCGGCGCAGCAGCACGTTGGCGTCGGTCTCTTCGGTGCCGTCGCGTCGGGCGCGGGCGTCGTCGCGCAGTACGGCGAGTTCCGTGCACGTCGGGCAGTCGGGCACGGGGGTGGGCGGTCGGGTCAGGTCCTCGCCGTGACATACGGTCGCGGCGGCCTGTCCGGAACGGGCGTTGGCCGCCTTGAGCGTGGCGGCGAGCCGTTCGTCCGCCGTGGCCGGGCGGAGCCGCCCCGGGTCGGCCTGCCACTCCCGCCCGCCGCCCACGGGTCGCAGCATCACGTAGGGCCCCGCCCTGTCCCGGTACTCGCCCACCTTGCACTCCACCGGGTCGTAGACGAGCGTGCCGGGCTCCGGATGCGTCGTTTCCGTCATGTACGTCCGTCCTCGCTGGTTACTCTGGGTGTGATCAGCGTTGCCCAGCGCAACGGCCGGGTTCAATGCGGGACGCGTGACAGTGGCCCACTGTCACGAAGGGGGATGTCATGAGCCGACGCAATGCCGAGGGCGGATCGGCGGCCAGCACGGCCGTCGTGTTCGGGGAGGTGTTGAAGCACTTCCGGGAGGCGGCCGACCTTCCCCAGGAGGGCCTCGCCCGCCAGATCCCGTGCGATCGCTCTCAGGTGGCGAGGGTGGAGGCGGGTACGCGGGTCCCGCAGGACACGTTCGCGAAGAAATGCGACGAACTGCTCGGGACGGGTGGGGTGTTGCTGCGGTTGTGGGGGCGGATCGACTGGTATCCGGAGGTGCAGCATCCGGACTGGTTCGAGCGCAGGGCCGAGATGGATGCGAAGGCGGTGGCGCTGCGGGCGTATCAAGAGCGGGTCATCCCCGGCCTGTTGCAGACGCCGGGCTACGCGCACGCGCTGTTCTCCCAGATCGCGAGCGGTGACGAGGTGGAGGAACGCGTCCGGGCCCGGCTGAGCCGCCAGCCGCGCTTTCTGGCCGACGGCGGCCCGCTGTACGTCGCCGTCCTGGACGAGAGCTGTCTGCGCAACGCGGTGGGGAGCCCGGAGGTCATGCGTGAGCAGTGCGCGCATCTCCTGAGTGTCGGGCGGCGCCCCAACATCCGTATCCAGGTGGCCCCGGCAGGGCTTTTCGGGCTCATCCGCCCCAGGGGCTCGATGTCGTTGATCGCGCTGCCCGACGGGCATCAGTGGGTCTACTCGGAGTCGCTGGACCGTGGCCATTTCAACGACGATCCGGCCGTCTTCGCGCGCTACCGCCAGACCTATGATGTGCTCAGAGCGGACATCCTGTCAGCCCGCGAATCCGCCGCTCTGATCAGCGATGTGATGGAGGGGTACGAGCACGATGGACAGTCACGAACTCGTCGCGGCGACCTGGATCAAGAGCAGCTACAGCGACAACAACGGCGGCGACTGCGTCGAAGTGGCCCCCGGTTTCCCCGCCGTCGTCCCCGTCCGCGACAGCAAGAACCCTGACGGGCCTGTGCTCATCGTCGAACGTGCCGCCTGGGCGGCGTTCGTGGCGTACGCGAAGTAGGCCCGAGGCCGCCGCCGAGGGGACCCTTCTTGGAAACGGCCAACACTTTGACCCAAAGTGTTGGCCGTTTCCAAGAAGCCTATGCCGCGTCGGCGGCACGGGGCGGCACGCGCCGCCCCCGCAGGGCCGCGTACAGCCCCGCACTCACCGCGAAGCCCACCAGGCACGTCACATCCCCGAACGACGGCCAGTGCTCCGGCACCCACCCCACGTACTTCTCCTGGTTGGAGAAGAGGGGGACGGAGACCGCGACACCGGTCAACAGCGCGGTCACGCCGGGCCAGTTGGTGAAGGAGAGGTCGCCCAGTCGTCGCGTCAGTTCCTCGTCGGGGACCCGGGCCTGACGCCAACGCTCCACCAGGGCGACTCCCAGCCAGGGGCCCACCCAGTACGCGATGATCAGCAGGAACGCCTCGTACGCATGGCCCGCGTCCGACAACGACGCCCACGCCGCCGCCGTACCCGCGACGCCGCACAGGACGACGATCGCGCTGCGGCCCAGCCACTTCGGCAGCTTCAGACCGAGCGACGTGATCGACATGGCGGAGGAGTAGACGTTGAGGGCGTTCGCCGAGACCGCGCCCAGGATGATGGCCAGCAACACCAAGTTGCCGAGCCAGGAGGGGAGATGGCCGGTGAAGGCCGCCGTGGGCGTCGCGCCTTCGGGGGCCACGATCGTTGCCGACGCGGCGCCGATGAGGGCGACCACCGCGATGGAGATGAAGAGGCCGAGGGCCGGGTAGAGGGCCGTCTTGAAGCGGTTCGCCGTGCGCGGAAGGTAGCGCGAGTAGTCCGAGGCACCCGGGTTCCAGCCGGCCGCGTACCCCCACGCCGCGCTGAAGGCGAGCAGGAAGCCGCCGATGCCGCCGCCGGCGTCGGGGGCGCCGAGGTCGGCTTCCTTGAAGGTCCACACGCCCGCCAGCAGGAAGACGAGCGCCAGCACCGGGAACGCGTACTTCTCGAAGGCGTGTACGAAGTTGTGGCCGATGAAGCCGATCACGATCTCGGCCACGACCACCAGCAGCAGAGAGGGCAGGGGGCGCAGGTCCGTCAGGGTGTTGAGCGCGAAAGCGGCGCTCACACTGTTCACCGCGAACCAGCCCACGCCCGCCACCAGTGCGTTCACACCCGACGGGAGCAGGTTCCCCCGGTAGCCGAAGGAGAAGCGGCCGAGCGCCATCTGCGGGACGCCGAACCGCGGCCCGTCCAGCGACAGCACCCCGTGTGTCAGCGAACCCAGCGCCGTACCCAGCAGCAGCGCCGCCGACGCCTGCCAGAAGTTCAGGCCGAAGAAGAGGACCGAGATCACGCCGATGTACACGGTCGCGAACTCGATGTTCGGGGAGGCCCACGTCCACAGCAACTGGAGCGGGCTGCCGTGGCGTTCGGCGTCGGGGATCGGTTCCGAGCCCGCCGTCTCGACGGCGATGACTTTGTCGCCGTACTCGGGGGTGATCGGTGCGGTGGTGGTACCGGCGGGTGCGGTCGTCATGCACCGTAAGTGTCCGGGGCCGACCCCCGCACGGGCAGGGGCGCACTGTCCGCTTCGGGAGGCTCGTCGGCGTACACCTTGTACGGGCGCCGGACCGGGCGCCGGACCGGTATCGGCGCTGCCGATCGGGCCATCGGCAGGACGCCCCACTGGCCCGTGGCCCGCCCCCGGCCGCCGCTCCTACCTTCGGGCCATGACCACGGACAGCAAGGGCATTGCCCAACTCACCACCGCCATGATCCTCTCCGGCACCCTCGGCGTCTTCGTCGTCGAGTCCGGCGCCTCCCCCTTCAACGTCGTCTTCTTCCGCGTTCTCTTCGGCGCTCTGGCGCTGGGCGCGTACGTCGTCGCCCGCGGCTGGCTGCGCGGCCACGGGTTCACCCCGCGCACCCTCGGACTCGCCGCGCTCGGCGGCGTGTTCATCGTGTTCAACTGGGTCTTCCTCTTCCAGTCGTACGAGAACACCTCGATCTCGGTGGCGACGGTCGTCTACCACACCCAGCCGTTCTACGTGGTGCTGCTCGGCGCCCTGCTCTTCCGCGAGCGGCTGACCGTGGCGAAGGTCGGCTGGATCGCGCTCGCCTTCGCGGGGCTGATCCTGGTCTCGGGCGTCACACCGGGGGACCTCACCAGCGGCGGCGGCTATCTGACCGGCATCGGCCAGGCCCTCCTTGCCGCACTCCTCTACGGCCTGTCGACGGTGGTCACCAAGCGCATCACCGGGGTACGCCCGCACCTCATCGCCCTCGTCCAAGTCGTCGTCGGCATCCCCCTGTTGCTTCCCTTCGCCGACTTCGGCGCGATGCGCGGGACGGGTGCGGGGTGGGGCTGGCTGGTCGGGCTCGGGGTCATCCACACCGGTCTGATGTACGTGCTCATGTACTCCGCGTACGCCAAGCTCCCGACCGACAGGATCGCCGTACTCGCCTTCACCTACCCGGCGGTCGCGATGGTCATGGACTGGGCGGTGTACGGGCACCACATCGGGCTTGTCCAGGCGCTGGGTGTCCCGCTGATCGTGACCGCCAGCCTGAAGGTCACCCTTGCTCGGCCACGAGCCGCCGCGCCTGCTCCACGAACAGCCGCGCCCGCGCCGGAAGCCGCTTCCCGGCCCGCCACGCCAGTTGGGTCCGAAGCGTGAAAGGCGGCTGCCAGCGCAGTCGTACGAGAGAACCCTCCGCGAGTTCGGCGGCGACCGTCACCTCGGGCAGCAGCGCGATCCCGAGGCCGGCCGCCGCGGCCCGTTTCGTCGCCTCGATCGTGCCGAACTCCGTGAAGGACACGGGTGAGTGCGAGGTGAGCTCGCGCTCGAACAAGTCCCGGTAGGCGCAGCCGGGTTCGGTGGCGAGCAGCGACTCCCGCACGAGATCGGGCGTGGTCACCGTCTCGTCGGAGAGCGGATGGCGCGGTGCCGCCACCAGTGCCAGCGGTTCCACCGCCAGCACCGCGACCTCGAGACCCGCGTGCTCGGTCTCCTCCTCCATCAGGAAGCCGACGTCGTAGGTGCCCTGCCGCAGCGCCTGCCGGGTCTCGTCGCCGATGGTCGTGCGCAGGGAGAGCCGTACGCCCGGATAGCGGTGGTGGAACAGTTCCAGGAGGGGGAGGAGGCGGTAGGAGGTCAGCGACTCCATCGTGCCGACGGTCAGCGTGCCCGACGGCTCCCCGGTGCCGACGACGGCCGCCCGCGCCTCGTCGTTCAGCTCGATGATCTGCCGGGCGTACGGGAGCAGGCGCTCACCCGCCTCCGTGAGCCGGATGCGGCTGCCGAGGCGGTCGAAGAGTTCGGTGCCGAGCGAGGACTCCAGGGCGCGGATCTGACCGGTCACGCTGGACTGGGCGTACTTCAGCTCGGTCGCGGCCTGGGTGAAGCTCAGTACCGTCGCGACCTTCTCGAAGGTCACCAGCAGCCGTAGCTCCATCAGCCCCCGGACTCCTCACCCCGCTCGCGCCGCCGCAGTTCCTCCTCGCGGCGGTGCAGGTCGGCCTCCCAGTCCTTGAGGCGTGCGTCGTCGTTCTTCTGGCTCTCGTCCTTGAGGGACTTCAGGAACTCGGGGTTGTCGTCGGGCGCGACGAACTGGCTGCGGCCGTTGCGGGCGGGTCCCGGACCGTTCCCCGCGGCCTTGCGCACCTTGCCCGCCACCAGCCACGCGACCGGACCGATCAGCACCTCGCCGAAGAGCAGCACGATGATCACCCACACGACCTTGGGCAGGTGCCTGACCTCCTCCTCGGGGGTGTTCAGGCAGTCGATGAAGGCGTAGATCCACAGCGCCAGCACCAGTAGAAACGGCAGATACCTGAGCATGGCCGAATGATCCCCCAGGGAGCGGCGGCGGGGCGGCGTGGGGCCCCGGTGACGCGGCCAGGGTAGCGGGTGTCCGATACTTGGCCGTATGGCTTACGACGATCTTCGCTCTCTGCTCCGGGCGCTGGAGCGCGAGGGCGACCTCAAGCGCATCAAGGCCGAGGTCGACCCGTATCTGGAGGTCGGGGAGATCGTCGACCGGGTACAGAAGGCGGGTGGACCCGCGCTGCTCTTCGAGAACGTGCGCGGTTCGGCGATGCCGCTCGCCATGAACGTGTTCGGGACCGACCGGCGGCTGTTGAAGGCCCTGGGGCTGAAGTCGTACGGCGAGATCAGCGAGAAGATCGGCGGGCTGCTCAGGCCCGAGCTGCCGCACGGGTTCGTCGGTGTCCGCGAGGCCTTCGGGAAGCTCGGCGCGATGACCCACGTACCGCCGAGGAAGGTCAAGGAGGCGCCGGTCCAGGAGGTGGTCCTGCGGGGTGACGACGTCGACCTCGACGCCCTCCCCGCGCTCTTCACCTGGCCTCAGGACGGCGGCTCCTTCTTCAACCTCGGGCTCACCCACACCAAGGACCCCGAGTCCGGCATCCGCAACCTCGGGCTCTACCGCCTCCAGCGCCACGACAAGCGCACCATCGGCATGCACTGGCAGATCCACAAGGACAGCCGGAACCACTACCAGGTCGCGGCGCGGCGGGGCGAGCGGCTGCCGGTCGCGATCGCCTTCGGGTGCCCGCCTGCCGTGACGTACGCCTCGACGGCCCCGCTGCCCGGTGACATCGACGAGTACCTGTTCGCCGGGTTCATCCAGGGCAAGCGGATCGAGATGGTGGACTGCAAGACGGTGCCGTTGCAGGTGCCCGCGAACGCCGAGGTCGTACTCGAAGGCTGGCTGGAGCCGGGCGAGATGCTGCCCGAGGGGCCGTTCGGTGATCACACCGGGTTCTACACGCCGCAGGAGCCGTTCCCGGCGCTGACGATCGACTGCGTCACGATGCGGAAGCGGCCGCTGCTTCAGTCGATCGTCGTAGGCCGTCCCCCGACGGAGGACGGACCGCTGGGCCGGGCGACGGAGCGGTTCTTCCTCCCCCTCCTGAAGATCATCGTGCCGGACATCGTGGACTACCACCTCCCCGAAGCGGGCGGCTTCCACAACTGTGCGATCGTGGCGATCGACAAGAAGTACCCCAAGCATGCCCAAAAGGTGATGCATGCTGTCTGGGGCGCGCACATGATGTCGCTGACGAAGCTCATCGTGGTCGTCGACTCGGACTGCGACGTCCACGATCTGCACGAGGTCGCGTGGCGGGCGCTCGGCAACACGGACTACGCCCGCGATCTCACCGTCGTCGAAGGACCGGTCGATCACCTCGACCACGCCTCCTACCAGCAGTTCTGGGGCGGCAAGGCGGGCATCGACGCGACGCGGAAGTGGCCCGAGGAGGGGTACACGCGGGACGGGGGGTGGCCGGAGATGGTGCTGTCCGACCCGGAGACGGCGGCGACGGTCGACCGCCGCTGGAAGGAGTACGGACTCTCGTGAGCAGCGCATCAGCCGCGATCCCGCAGCCGGGGCGCACCAAGGCATTCCTGCGTCTCGTCATGATCGAGCACTCGGTGTTCGCGCTGCCCTTCGCCTACATCGCCGCGCTGACCGCGATGTTCCAGATGGACGAGAACATCCACTGGGGCCGGCTGCTGCTCGTCACGATCGCGATGGTCGGGCTGCGCACCTTCGCGATGGCGGCGAACCGGATCATCGACCGTGAGATCGACGCCCGCAACCCCCGTACCGCCCACCGTGAGCTGGTCACCGGCGCGATGACGGTGAAGCACGCCTGGACGGGCGCGCTGGTGGCCCTGGTCTTCTTCCTCGGCGCGGCCGCCCTCCTGAACCCCCTGTGCCTCGCCCTGGCCCCCATCGCGGTGATCCCGATGGTGGTGTACCCGTACGGCAAGCGGTTCACGAACTTCCCGCAGGCCATCCTGGGTCTCGCCCAGGCCATGGGCCCGGTCGGCGGCTGGCTGGCCATCACCGGCGAGTGGTCCTGGGACGCGGTGATCCTGGGGCTCGCCGTCGGGATCTGGATCGGCGGCTTCGATCTCATCTACGCCTGCCAGGACGTCGAGACGGACCGCGAGGTCGGCGTGATGTCGGTGCCGGCGCGCTTCGGGATCCCGGCCGCGATCCGGGGCGCCCGCGTCTGCCACGCCATCACCACGGCGCTCCTCGTCTGGTACGCCCTCGCCACCGACGCGGGTGCGTTCTTCTGGTTCGGCCTGGTCATCGTCGCGGGCGCCTTCCTCTACGAGCACTCCATCGTCAAGCCGCACGACCTGTCCCGCCTGAACCGGGCGTTCTTCTCGACGAACGGTTTCATCGGGATCAGCCTGTTCGTGTGTGCGCTGCTCGATCTTCTGGTGCGGGGTCTGACCGTCTGATGCGGGGTCTGACCGTCCGAGTGGATCCGAAGGCGTCCGGCCGGTCCTGAGCGTCGTCCGACTCGCCGGTAGCATCAGGGTGTGAACGCAGGAGAAACACAGCGCACGCCTTGGATCGTGGGGGTGTCGGGCGCCTCCGGTACGCCGTACGCGGCCGCTGTGCTGCGTGCCCTTCTGGCAGCGGGGGAGAGCGTCGACCTGGTCGTCAGCAGGGCCTCCCGGCTCACCCTGCTCGACGAGACCGGCCTCCCCTTCCGTGACGCCCACTGGCAGGACGACCTGCGGGAATGGCTCGCGCGGGGCGCCGACGGAAAGCCCGGCGTCTTTGACGTACCCATCGACGACGTACGGCACTGGAGCGCGGGCGACTTGGCGGCGGGGCCGTCCTCGGGCTCGTACCCCGCGAAGGGCATGCTCATCGTGCCCGCCTCGACGGCCTGTGTGGCCGGAGTCGCCCTCGGGCTCTCGAAGGACCTGTTGCAGCGCGCCGCGAGTGTGACGCTCAAGGAGGGGCGCAAGCTGGTCGTCGCCGTGCGGGAGACTCCGCTGAACGGGCAGACGCTGCGGCATCTGGTCTCCCTGGACGACGCGGGAGCGACCGTGCTGCCCGCCTCGCCGGCGTTCTACGCGGGGGCCACGCACATTCAGGACCTGGTGGACTTCGTCGCCGGGCGGGTGCTGGACGCGGCGGGCGTCGGGCACCGGCTGTACCGCCGGTGGGAGGGCGAACTCGGCGGCGGCTCCCGTACGACCTGAGCGGCACCGTACGACCTGAGCGGCACCGTACGACCTGAGCAGCACCGGGCAACATCGCACCACCCACGACTCACACACACTTCAGCGGAAGGCTAGCGATCGCATGGACGCGGTGGACAGGCAGCTCATCCAGGCCCTGAGAGAGAACGGCCGGGCCTCCTACGCGGAGCTGGGGCGCCTAGTCGGTCTGTCGGGACCCAGCGTCACCGACCGCATCAACCGGCTGGAGGCGGCCGGTGTCATCACCGGTTACCGCGCCACCGTCGACTCCGCCTCGCTCGGCCTCGGCGTCACGGCCCTCATCGGCATCTCGCTCTCCGACGCCGCCGACCACGAGGACGTGGCCCGTCGGTTGCGGGACCTCAGCGAGATCGAGGACTGCTGGTTCATCGCGGGCGACGACTCCTTCATGCTCAAGGTGCGGGTGAGCGATGTGGACGGTCTGGAGAAGACCATCCGACGTCTGTCCGGAACGAAGGGCGTCTCCCGGACCCGTACGACGATCGTGCTCTCCACGAAGTGGGAGAACCGGGTCGGGGAGCTTCCGGAAGAAAGCTAGGCGTACGGTTGGGACGGTTCGTCACGAGGAGAGGTAAAGGCATGGATGTCGGGCTCAAGCGCGAGCTGGAGGACAAGGTCCGGGCCGGTGAGCGGCTGACCCGCGAGGACGGCATCGCACTCTACGAGTCGGACGACCTGGCCTGGCTCGGCGGTCTCGCCCACGAGGTGCGGACGAGGAAGAACGGCGACGTCGTCCACTTCAACGTCAACCGCCACCTCAACATGACGAACGTGTGCACCGCGTCTTGCGCGTACTGCTCGTTCCAGCGCAAGCCGGGCGAGAAGGACGCGTACACGATGCGCATCGAGGAGGCCGTCCGCCTCGCCAAGGCGATGGAGAACGACAACCTCACCGAGCTGCACATCGTCAACGGCCTGCACCCGAACCTGCCGTGGCGGTACTACCCCCGGTCGCTCAGCGAGTTGAAGAAGGCGCTGCCGAACGTCTCGCTGAAGGCGTTCACGGCGACGGAGATCCACCACTTCGAGACGATCTCCGGCATGTCGGCCTCCGACATCCTGGACGAGCTGATCGAGGCCGGCCTGGAGTCCCTCACCGGCGGCGGCGCGGAGATCTTCGACTGGGAGGTCCGACAGCACATCGTCGACCACCGGACGCATTGGGAGGACTGGTCGCGCATCCACCGGCTCGCGCACGAGAAGGGACTCAAGACCCCGTGCACGATGCTGTACGGGCACATCGAGGAGCCTCGGCACCGGGTCGACCACGTCCTGCGTCTGCGCGAGCTGCAGGACGAGACGAACGGCTTCCAGGTCTTCATCCCGCTGCGCTACCAGCACGACTTCGTGGACATGAAGGACGGCAAGGTCCGCAACCGCCTTCAGGCACGCACCCAGATGGCGACCGGCGCCGAGGCCCTGAAGACCTTCGCGGTGTCCAGGCTGTTGTTCGACAACGTCCCGCACGTCAAGGTCTTCTGGGTCATGCACGGCGTCCAGACCGCGCAACTCGCCCTCCAGCACGGCGCCGACGACATGGACGGCTCGGTCGTCGAGTACAAGATCACGCACGACGCCGACAACTACGGCACGCCGAACAAGCTGACGCGCGAGGACCTGCTCGATCTGATCCGCGACGCGGGCTTCCGGCCGGTGGAGCGGAACACGCGGTACGAGATCATCCGCGAGTACGACGGTCCGGACCCGGCGCGCAGGGAGTCCCCGCAGCCGATGCGCGTCTGACGCCCTGACCCCGGCGTTCCACCCTCGGCGTTCTACCCTCGGTGGTTGTGCCACTGACTTTCACCGTTTTCACGCGGGACGCGAAGCCGACCCACCCCCTGCCCGACCAGTTGCTCACCCTCTGGACGGATGTCACCGACGCGGGAGGTGCGGTCGGCTTCGTGCCGCCGGTGACACCCGCCGACATACGGCCCCGGGTCGAGGACCACCTCACCGCGATAGCCGACGGCCGCACCCGTCTCGTGGCCGCCTTCACCGCCGACGGGCGGCTCGCCGCCACCGCGTTCCTCGCCTTCAACGACCACCCTCTGATGCGCCACTGGGCCTGGCTCTACACCGTCATGGTCGACCCCGCCCTCCAGGGCCGCGGCTACGGCGCCGCCCTGCTCCGCGCGGCCGAGGAGGAGGCCCGTTCGCTGGGTCTGGAGGCGCTCCGTCTCACCTGCCGGGGCGGCACGGGCCTGGAGCGCTTCTACGCCGCCGCGGGTTACAAGGAGGTGGGCCGTGTCCCCGACGCCATCCGGGTCGCCCCCGGTGACGACCGCGAAGACATCATGCTGTTGTTGCCCCTCCCGCAGGGTGACTGACGCGTGGGTGACCGAGGGCCCCCTGCAAGATCGTGCCGTCGTCGTGCTTCACTGGACGGTGGATTTTGGGAACGTTCCGGCGGTTCGAAACGGAAGAGTGGATTGAGATGCTCCGCTACACACTGATGCGCCTAGGTATCCTCGTGGGCTGCTTCGTGGTCGTCTGGGGCCTTGTCTACTCGGGTATCGCCCCGCGCGGCCTGGGATCGTCCAACGGTATGTGGATCGTGCTGCTCTCGCTCGTGATCTCCGCACCGATCAGCTACGTGGTCCTGCGCAAGGAGCGTGACCGGGCGTCGGTCCAGATCGTGGAGCGGGTGGACCGGGCGAAGGCGAACCTGAACGCGAACCGCGACCAGGAGGACGACGCGGTCGACGAAGCGGCGCGGGCGCAGAGTCAGGCCTCCTAGCCCGGTCCGACGAAAACACGGCAACCGGGGCCGTCGAAATCAGGCCCCGGGACCGCGGGCCTAGGCTGTGGCGTATGGGTGCAGTGAAGAGCAAGCGGATGCCACGTGCGGTACGCGAACAGCAGATGCTGGACGCGGCCGTGCGCACCTTCGGCCAACGGGGCTACCGCGCCGCTTCCATGGACGAGATCGCCGATTACGCGGGCGTGTCGAAACCGCTGGTGTACCTGTACCTGAACTCCAAGGAAGACCTCTTCACCGCCTGCATCCGCCGCGAGGCGACCGCGCTCACCGCCGCCGTCCGCGCGGGCGTGCGCCCCGGCCTGCCCGCCGACCGCCAACTCTGGGAAGGGCTACGGGCGTTCTTCACGCACACCGCGGAGAACCCCGACGGCTGGGCGGTCCTGCACCTCCAGGCCCGTACGCACGGCGAACCCTTCGCCGCCGAGGTCACCGCGATGCGCGAGGAACTCGTCGCCTTCGTCACGGAGTTGATCGTGGTCGCCGCCCGCGAGGCACACCGTGACCCGAATCTCCCGGAGCGCGAGGTGGCCGGGCTGGCCGAGGCCCTGGTCGGCGCCGCCGAGTCCCTCGCCGCCTGGGCGAACGCCGCCCCCGGCGTCTCCGCCAAGCAGGCGGCGGCGACCTTGATGAACTTCGCGTGGGCGGGCCTCGGCAACCTCATGGAGAACCGTCCCTGGTCGGCTCCGCAGGAAGCAGGGGGTGGATCTCTCCGGTGAGGTGGAGAAGGGGGCGTTCGCCCGGACCCGCACCCGGGCCGCGGAGTGCGAACACGGAGCCGTCGGCGGCGTAGGCGACGGTGCCCGGGAGGAGTACGGGGGCCCTGAAGTCGGCGCGTACGCGCACCGCGGACTGCGGACCGTGTTCGGCGAGGCAACGGGCGACGGTCCACATGCCGTGGGCGATGGCGCGCGGGAAGCCGAACAGGCGGGCGGCGAGCGGGTGCAGGTGGATGGGGTTGCGGTCGCCGGAGACGGCGCCGTACCGCCGCCCGACGTCGCCGCCGAGACGCCATTCCGCGCGGACGGGAAGGGGTTTGCTCTCATCGGGGGCCCGCTCGGGCGTGCGCGCCCCGGTAGTCGTCCGGTGTCGCGCGAGATACGTACTTCTCGACTCCCACACAAGCACGCCGTCGACTCGTGCCTCGGTCACCACGGCGGCCTCGGTACCGCGTCGGTGCGGCGCCAATCCCTCGACCCGCACGCCGAGTTCGTACGCGCCGGTGGCGGCCAGCTCCTGCCGCTGCCTGATCTCGATCGAGGTGTGGACGAGCCCCAGCAGCGGCAGCGGGAACGAGCGGCTCGCCATGATCCGCATGGCGAGCGGAAACCCGAGAACATGCGGGTACGTGACCGGCAGGGCGTCCGCCCCCGTGGCGAACCCGCAGACCCGCTCGTACCTGGCGAGCCGGGCGACATCGATGCGGATGCCGGGGAGGACGAGGCGGCTCGGGTGGACTTCGGCGTCGGAGCGCGGGCGCTTGAACGGGGAGAGCAGGGCGCCTTGGGCCAGGAGAGGGGTCAGGGCGGGGGAAGAGCGGTCGGCCATGGTCCAACTCCCAGCTCGGACATGTATGTACGCCAGAGTAGGGTTACCCGGGGTAAGGGCATATTAGGCAGGGTACTCAGCCCGTCCGGCGCTTGAGGGTGAGCCTTTCTCGGCACCCCGGGTAACTCGCACCCCGCCCGCCCCAGACGCCCACAAACCCCACACCCCGGCGCCGTACGATCCATCACTCCTGCCACGAATGCCTCACATGCTCTCGCATGAACCCCCCATCTCCCAGGCCCGTATGAGGCTTTAGCCCCTCACGTCACCCTGGCCCCGGCAGACAAGGAGCCGCCCCATGTCCAGCCTGTCCAGCCCGTACTCCTCCGCACCCACCCTCGTGGAGCCCGAGATCAGGCGGCTGGACGGAGTCGTGCGCGAGGTCGCCGTGCCACCGCTCGTGGGCGAGGTGACCCACGGCTCCCTCGCGGACATCCCGTTCGACAACGCGACCGCGGCACCCGGGGAGGCGGTCCTCAGCCGCAAGGGCCTCGACGGCGCATGGGAGGACGTGACCGCGTCCGAGTTCGCCGCACAGGTGCTGGCGGTCGCCAAAGGGCTGATCGCCGAGGGCCTGGTCCCCGGGGACCGGCTCGCGATCATGGCGCGGACGACGTACGAGTGGACGCTGCTGGACTTCGCGGCCTGGGCGGCGGGCCTGGTCACCGTCCCCATCTACCCCACGTCCTCCCTCTTCCAGGTCCGCTGGATCCTCCAGGACTCGGGGGCGGTCGCCCTCGCCACCGAGACCGTCGCGCAGTCCGCCGCGATCGGCCCGGAACGCGACCGGATCCCCGATCTGCGGCACATGTGGGTCTTCGAGAAGGGGCATGTGGAGCGGCTGGCCGAGCTGGGCCAGGACATCCCCGACCAGGAGGTCGCCGTACGCCGTGGGGTGTTGGGTCCCGACACGCTCGCCACCCTCATCTACACCTCCGGCACGACCGGCCGCCCCAAGGGCTGTGTGCTCACCCACGGCAACTTCTTCGCCGAGATCGACAACGCGATCGATCTGCTCTACCCCATTTTCAAGGCGAAGACGTCGGACCCCGCGTCCATGCTCCTCTTCCTTCCCCTCTCGCACGTCTTCGGGCGGATGGTCGCGATCGCCTGTCTGCGGGCGCGGGTGCGGCTGGGTCACGCGCCGAGCCTGCGGACCGAGGAGCTGCTGGCGGACCTGGCGAGCTTCCGGCCGACCGTCCTGCTGGCCATCCCGTACGTCCTGGAGAAGGTCTACAACACCGGCCGGGCGACGGCCGAGAAGATGGGCCGCGGCTCGTCCTTCGACCGGGCTGCGGGCATCGCCGGCCGTTTCGGGGAAGCGGTCGAGGCCCGGCAGCACGGCACGGGCCCGGGGCCCTCGCGCTCCCAGCGGGCGGCCCGCGCCCTGTACGATCCGCTCGTCTACCGCCGTATCCGCAACGCCCTGGGCGGCAAGGTCCGTTACGCGATCTGCGGCGGCTCCCCGCTCGGCCGCCGCCTCGCCGCGTTCTACGCGGGCGCCGGCATCGAGGTCTACGAGGGTTACGGCCTGACGGAGGTGACGGGGGCCGCGACGATCACGCCGCCGCTCAAACCCCGGCTGGGGACGGTGGGCTGGCCGTTGCCGGGCACCCGGGTACGGATAGCCGCGGACGGCGAGGTACTGCTGAGCGGCGGGCAGGTGTTCCGCGGGTACTGGGATCCGCAAGGGGGCGGTGTGGTCGACGCGGCCCCGGACGGCTGGTTCGCGACGGGTGACATCGGCGAGCTGGACGACGGCGGCTATCTGACCATCACCGGCCGCAAGAAGGAGATCCTGATCACCGCGGGCGGCAAGAGCGTGGCCCCCGCGCCCCTGGAGAACTGGCTCCGCTCACACCCGCTGATCGCGCAGGCCATCGTCCTGGGCGACCGCCGCCCCTACGTCACCGCTCTCATCACCCTCGACCTCAACGGCGTCACCCACTGGCGCCAGATGATCGGCAAGCACCCCGTGCCGCCCGAACTCCTCGTCGACGACCCGGAGTTGCGGGTCATTCTCCAGCGTGCCGTCGACGAGGCCAACAAACTCGTCTCCCGGCCCGAGTCCATTCGCCGCTTCGCCGTCCTCCCGGTGGACTTCACGGAGGAGGCGGGCCATGTGACCCCCACCATGAAGCTCAAGAGGGCGGCGGTCGAACGGGACTTCAGCAAGGAGATCGAGGAGTTGTACGTGCGCTAGCCGGCTAGGGGGTGTCGTTTGGATCACCTCGGATCAGGCCGCGGCGCCTGGTGCGGCGCATCGCAAGGCGGAGCATGACCCGCGTACTGGGCGTACTCGGGTGAGGCGACAACGCGGCGAGGTGCCGTGCCAGGCGTCGCGGACCCGGGGTGATCCAAACGACACCCCCTAGCTGTTCTCCGCTCCCTCCGTGACGGTCAGCGGCTTGGCGAAGCACAGGCTCAGCTCGTCGAAGCGGTAGTGGCCGAACTTGGCGCAGGGTTCGTAGCCGCTGGACATGTAGAGGGCGACCGCCTCCGGCTGCTTGGCGCCGGTCTCCAGGACCATGCGGGTGCGGCCGGCCGTGCGGGCGTCGTCCTCCAGGGCGGCCAGGATGCGCCGGGCGAGGCCGAGGCCGCGCGCCTCCTGGGTCACGAACATGCGCTTGAGCTCGGCGTCGCCGTCCGAGTACCCCTCGTCGTTCTCGTCCTGGCTGCGCCAGCCGCCGGTCGCGACCGGGCGGTCCTGCTCGTCGTACGCGAGGAGGTACAGGCCGAGCGGCGGCTCGAACATCGACGCGTCGAGCGGGGTGGCATCGCCCTCGCCGTTGCCGTACCGCTCGGCGTACTCGAGCTGCACCTTGTCGTTGAGCTTGACGGCGTCGGGGTGGTCGAAGGGGACCGGACGGATATACATGCGGAGCATCGTACATCTATGCATATGATGAGCGGTAGGAATTAAGTATCGTGCCCGGGTGCTGACTATTACCTCGGTCAATGTGAACGGGCTCAGGGCCGCCGCGAAGAAGGGCTTCGTGGAGTGGCTCGCGCAGACCTCGGCGGACGTGCTGTGCCTTCAGGAGGTGCGGGCCGAGCCCGGACAGCTGCCCGAGGAGGTCCGCGAGCCGGACGGGTGGCACGTCGTGCACGCGCCCGCCGCCGCCAAGGGGCGTGCGGGCGTGTCCCTGTACACGCGGCGCGAGCCGGACCGCGTCCAGGTCGGGTTCGGGTCCGAGGAGTTCGACTCCAGCGGGCGGTACGTCGAGGTCGATCTGCCCGGTGTCACCGTCGCCAGCCTCTACCTGCCCTCCGGCGAGGTCGGCACCGAGCGGCAGGACGAGAAGATCCGGTTCATGGGGGAGTTCCTCCCCTATCTGAAGGGGCTGCGCGAGCGGGCCGCCGCCGACGGGCGCGAGGTCGTGGTCTGCGGCGACTGGAACATCGCCCACCAGGAGGCCGACCTCAAGAACTGGCGGGCGAACAAGAAGAACTCCGGGTTCCTGCCCGACGAGCGGGAGTGGCTGGGGCGGGTCTTCGACGCGGCTGACGGCGGGTACGTCGATGTCGTGCGAGAGCTGCATCCGGATGTCGAGGGGCCGTACTCGTGGTGGTCGTACCGGGGGCGGGCCTTCGACAACGACTCGGGTTGGAGGATCGACCTCGCTGTCGCCACGCCGGGGCTCGCGGGCAAGGCGGTCAAGGGGTTCGTGGAGCGGGCCGCCAGCCACGGGGAGCGGTGGTCGGACCACGCTCCGGTGACCGTGGTCTTCGAGAGGTGAGGGTCGCTGCCGCCGTCCCACTCCGTGCTGTCTAGAGGGGCCGGCGGCTGAGTCTGCGGTCCAGGGCCATCGACAGTTCCGCCTCCACCACGCTCTTCGCCAGGGGGCGCAGGCGCCGCAGGTCCTCCGTGGTGCGGTCCTCGGTGAGGACGAGGGCGGTGAAGAGTTCGGCGAGGGCGTCGGCATGGTCGCGGACGCGGCGGGCCGCGGCCAGGACGTCGGCCAGCGGGATGCCCTCGCGGACCAGGGCCGCCGAGACGTCGAGCAGACGCCGGCTGACGTGGACGATCTCGCCGCCGTCGGTGCCGAGATAGCCGAGGTCGAGCGCGGCGGCGAGGTTCTCCGGGGTCGCCTGACCCGCGAAGACGTCGGCCAGCTCCTCGGGGGAGAGGCGGACCGGGGTTTCCTCCGTCACCTCACCGAGGCCGAGCAGCTCGCCCACGTCGCGGCCGTGGTCGAAGGCCTCGGCCAGTTCCGCGATGCCGCTGAGGGTGTGGCCGCGTTCGAGGAGCGCCGAGATCGTGCGCAGGCGGGCCAGGTGCGTGTCGTCGTACCAGGCGATACGGCCTTCGCGGCGGGGCGGCGGTATGAGCTTGCGCTCCCGGTAGAAGCGCAGGGTGCGCACGGTGATGCCGGCCTCCTTGGCCAGCTCCTCCATCCGGTACTCGCGCTTCTGTGCCACGGGCGAAACCCTACGTCGTACCGTCGGCACCCGCGGCGGAGCCGCTGATGTCAACGCCGTGGCCGCGACCCCTACCCATGAGTACGCGCCTGCTCTACCCTCCCCATTGTGCCAGTGTTCACTGGCAGGGTCGGGTGGCTAGGGAGGCGTCGGAATGAGCGACGGGACGACCGAGCGCGAGCATGTACGAGTGGCGGTGATCGGGTCCGGGTTCGGTGGCCTGGGGGCGGCGGTGCGGCTGCGCCGCGAAGGGATCACCGACTTCGTCGTCCTGGAACGGGCCGACAGCGTGGGCGGCACCTGGCGGGACAACAGCTACCCCGGGTGCGCCTGCGACGTGCCGTCCCACCTCTACTCGTTCTCGTTCGCGCCCAACCCCGACTGGCCGCGCACCTTCTCCGGACAGGAGCACATCCGCGCGTACCTGGAGCATGTGGCGGACGTCTTCCGGCTGCGGTCGCATCTGCGCTTCAACTCCGAAGTCACGATGATGACGTGGGACGCGGAGCAGCTGCGCTGGGAGATCGAGACCAGCGGCGGGTTCCTCACCGCCGACGTCGTCGTGTCCGCGACCGGACCGCTCTCCGATCCCAAGGTCCCGGACATCCCGGGCATCGACACCTTCCCCGGCAAGGTCTTCCACTCGGCCCGCTGGGACCACGACTACGACCTGCGCGGCAAGCGCGTCGCCATGATCGGCACGGGCGCCTCGGCCATCCAGATCGTGCCGTCGATCCAGCCGGAGACCGCCCGCCTCACCCTCTTCCAGCGCACTCCGCCGTGGGTGATGCCCCGGGTCGACCGTGCCATCAGCGGCGCCGAGCGCTGGCTGCACCGGCAGCTGCCCTTCACCGCGCAGATGCGGCGCGGACTCCTGTGGGGCATCCGGGAGGTGCAGGTCCATGCGTTCACCAAGCGGCCCGATGAGCTGGGGATGGTGGAGAAGCTGGCCAAGCGCAATATCGCCCGGGCCATCAAGGATCCGGCGCTGCGCGCCAAGCTGACCCCCGACTACCGCATCGGCTGCAAGCGCATCCTGCTCTCCAACGCGTACTACCCGGCGCTCGCCCAGCCCAATGTGGACGTGGTCGCGAGTGGCCTGAGCGAAGTCCGCGGCTCCACCCTCGTCGCCGCCGACGGCAGCGAGGCCGAGGTCGACGCGATCGTCTTCGGTACGGGTTTCCACGTCACCGACATGCCGATCGCCGACCGGGTCGTCGGCGCCGACGGCCGGACGCTCGCGGAGAGCTGGAAGGAGGGCATGAAGTCGCTGCGCGGCGCCACCGCCGTCAATTTCCCCAACTGGATGACGATCATCGGACCCAACACGGGGCTGGGGAACTCCAGCATGATCCTGATGATCGAGTCCCAGCTGAACTACATGGTCGACTACATGCGGCAGTTGAACGTCCTCGGCGGGCGCGTCGCCCTCGACCCGCGGCCGGGCGCCGTGGACGCCTGGAACGACCGGGTCCAGGAGCGCATGAAGCGCACGGTGTGGAACACCGGCGGCTGCACCAGCTGGTACCTCGACGCGAACGGCCGCAACACGACCGTCTGGCCGGGCACGACAGCCGAGTTCCGGAGCAACACGCGGCGCGTGGACCTGGGTGAGTACGAGGTCCTGCGGGCACCCCGGCCGCGTACCGAGAACCCGGCCGAGACGGTGGAGGCCGGAGCGTGAGCCGACCGACCCCCGTGGCGAGCGGCCCGTACGCCCCGCCCACGCCCGCGCGCGAACTGACCGCCGTCTCCGCCGACGGCGCCCGGCTGCACGTCGAAGTGCACGGCGCCGAGGGCGCGCCCCCCGTCGTCCTCGCCCACGGCTGGACCTGCTCGACCGCCTTCTGGGCCGCCCAGATACGGGATCTCGCCGCCGACCACCGCGTGATCGCGTACGACCAGCGCGGACACGGACGCAGCCCCGCGAGCGACGCATGCGGTACGGACGCACTCGCCGACGACCTGGAAGCCGTCCTCGCGGCCACGCTCGCGCCGGGCGAGAAGGCGGTGCTCGTGGGGCACTCCATGGGCGGGATGACACTGATGGCCGCCTCGGCCAGACCGCGCTTCCGCGCGCATGCGGCCGCCGCGCTGCTGTGCAGCACGGGCAGTTCGCGACTGGTCGCCGAGTCGCGGGTGGTGCCGATGCCCGCCGGGCGGCTGCGCACCGGGGTCACCCGGCAGATCCTCGGATCGCGGGCGCCGCTCGGACCGGTCACGCCGTTGGCCCGGCGGATCCTCAAGTACGCGACCATGGGCCCCGGTTCGTCGCCGGGCATGGTCGAGGCCTGCGCGCGGATCGTGCACGCGTGTCCGCGCACGGTGCGGCACGCCTGGTCGCAGGTGCTCGACCGGCTCGATCTCGACCACGGCGTACGGGAGTTGACGGTGCCGACAGCCGTAGTGGCGGGTACGGCGGACCGGATGACGCCCGTGACACACGCCCGCGCCCTCGTCGCGACGCTGCCGAACTGCGTCGGACTCACCGAGCTGACAGGGCTTGGGCACATGACGCCGGTCGAGGCGCCCGAACTGATCACTTCCCGCATACGCGAACTCGTCTCCACTCACGCACAGATCAAGGAGGGCGCATGAGCAGGGTCAGCCGCCTGGAAGGGCAGGTCGCGGTCGTCACGGGAGCCGCGCGGGGCGTCGGCGAACTCCTCGCCCGCAAACTCTCCGCGCGCGGCGCCAAGGTCGCGCTCGTCGGTCTCGAGGCGGACGCCCTCAAACAGGTCTCGGAGCGGCTGCACAGCGAGAGCGGCCACTGGTACGCCGATGTCACCGACCACGAGGCGATGACGCGGGTCGCGGCCGAGGTGAAGGAGCGGTTCGGCAAGGTGGACATCGTCGTCGCCAACGCCGGTGTCGCGAGCGGCGGTCCCTTCGTGGACTCCGATCCGGTCGCGTGGCGGCGGGTCATCGAGGTCAACCTGATCGGATCGGCGGTCACCGCCCGCGCCTTCCTGCCCGTACTCCTGGAGAGCCGGGGCTACTTGCTCCAGATCGCCTCGCTCGCGGCCATCACGCCGGCGCCGATGATGACCGCGTACTGCGCGTCCAAGTCGGGCGTCGAGGCGTACGCGCACAGCCTGCGCGCCGAGGTCGGCTACAAGGGCGTACGCGTCGGGGTCGGTTACCTGTCCTGGACCGACACCGACATGGTGCGCGGGGCCGACCAGGACGACGTGATGCGCGAACTGCGGCAACGACTGCCGTGGCCGTCCAACAAGACGTACCCGCTGGGCCCGGCGGTCGATCGGATCGTGGCGGGCATCGAGCGTCGCTCCAGCCATGTGTACGCGCAGTGGTGGCTGCGGGGGATGCAGGGCGTCCGGGGATACCTCCCCGGGATCATCGGGACGGTCGGCCAGCGGGAGATGCGGCGCTTCGAGTCGCGGCTCAAGGGTGTCGGTACGGGGCTCGTCGGCGCCGGTGGAGCGGCCGACGAGCAGCAGCGGCAAGGGATCTCACCGTGAGTAACTGATCGAAATGCGCAGCGTGTTCCCCCGTGTAACTCTGGTCGAGGCCCGATCCCCCTCACCCACAACGGAGTGATTCTCATGGGCATGCAAGACCAGTTCAAGGACAAGGCTGAGCAGCTGAAGCAGCAGGGCAAGAAGAAGATGGGCGAAGTGAAGGGCGAAGCGAAGGAGCAGACGGGCGAGCGCACGGCCAAGGGTCGTGCCCGTACCCCGCAGGAGCCTGAGCGCGGCCGTTCTCCGCAGGAGCGCCGCTCCCCGGAGGGGAGCCGCAGCAAGCAGGAGCCTGAGCGCATGCAGCGGGAGGCTCAGGACCGCCTCGACCAGGACTACGACGTCTGACGGTCGTTGCACTGGGCTTCGGCAGAGTGTGGGGTGCCCTCTTTCTTGGGGGCGCCCCACGCTTGTTGTTCGGGGAGGCGCCCCTATGGGGCGCCGATCCTCGCGTCTTCTACCGGGGACTCCTTGGGGGCAGCTTCGGTCTTGTCCTGTCCGGGACGTTGGAATAGTCCGGTGGGGAACACGCGGGGTGGGTGGCCAGTAGGTCCAGGGCGAGTTGGATCGCGGTGTCCATCTCGGCGTGGCGGCCCTCCGCCCAGTCCAGCGGGGTGCGCAGGATCTCCAGGTCCGGGGTGACGCCCTGGTTCTCGACGGACCAGCCGTACGCGTCGAACCAGGCCGCGTTCATCGGAACCGTGATCACCGTCCCGTCGCCGAGGCGGTGGCGGCCGGTCATGCCGACGACTCCGCCCCAGGTGCGCTGACCGACCACCGGACCGAGCTTCAGCAGCTTGAACGCGGCCGTGATCATGTCGCCGTCGGACGAGGTCGCCTCGTCGGCGAGGGCGACCACCGGACCCCGTGGGGCGTTCGACGCGTACGACACCGGCTGGGCGTTGCGCGTCAGGTCCCAGCCCAGGATCGCGCGCGTCAATTTCTCGACGACGAGCTCGCTGATGTGGCCGCCCGCGTTGCCGCGCACGTCGACGATCAGCGCCGGGCGCGAGACCTCCAGACGCAGGTCACGGTTGAACTGGGCCCAGCCCGAGCCGCCCATGTCCGGGATGTGCAGGTAGCCGCAGCGCCCGCCGCTCAACTCCCGTACGACATCCCGGCGTTTGGCCACCCAGTCCTGGTAGCGCAGGGGCCGCTCGTCGATCAGCGGGACGACGGCGACCCGGCGTGACCGGCCCTCGCCCTCCGCCGTCGTGAACGTCAGCTCCACCGTCGTACCGCCCGCGCCCGCCAGCAGCGGATACGGCCCCGTCACCGGGTCCACCGGGCGGCCGTCCACATGCGTCAGTACGGCGCCCTCGCGAATGCCCGTGCCGGCGAGGGGGGAGCGGGCCTTGGAGTCCGACGAATCACCGGGGAGGATCCGCCGGAGCGTCCAACTCCCGTCGCGGCGCACGAAGTTGGCGCCCAGCAGGCCCTGCCAGCGCTGGTAGTGGGCCGGGCCCTCGTTGCGGCGGGCGGCGGCGACGTACGCATGGGAGGTGCCGAGTTCACCGAGGACTTCGCGCAACAGGTCCGCGAACTCGTCCGGGGACGCGACCCGTTCGACCAGCGGGCGGTACTGCGCGAGCACCGCGTCCCAGTCGATGCCGCACATGTGGGGTTCCCAGAAGTAGGAGCGGATGATGCGGCCCGCCTCCGCGTACGCCTGGCGCCACTCGGCGGGCGGATGCACCTCGTGGATGATGCGGCGCAGGTCGATCCAGACCGTCGAGTCGCTGTCGCCGGCCTCGGTGGCGGGGACGGCGCGCAGGTCGCCCTCGTCCACGACCACCAGCCGAGAGCCGTCGCCGCTCACCGCGAACCAGTCCAGATGCTCGACGAGTTCGGACTTCTTCGCCTTGGCGATGTTGAAGTACTCGAGGGTGGGGCGGCCGGAGGTGTCGTCGGGATTGACGAAGGTCTCGCCCAGCGCGCCCGAGATCGGCCAGCGCAGCCAGACCAGGCCGCCACCCGCGACCGGGTACAGCGCCGAGTACTTGGACGCGGTGACCGGGAACGGCGTCACCCGGCTCTCCAGCCCCTCCAGCTCGACGCTCACCGCACCGTCGGCGCCCTCGTCCTCGACCGGGTCCAGGCCCCCGGCGACCGGCCGCCCGTCGGGGTTCAGCGCGAACGGGGACGGGGTGGCGGAGGACAGCGGCACCAGGTACGGGCGGCAGCCCAGCGGGAAAGAGAGGTCGCCGGTGTGGACGTCGTACACCGGGTCGAAGCCGCGCCAGGACAGGAAGGCCAGATACCGGCCGTCCCGGGTGAACACGGGGTTCTCGTCCTCGAAGCGCCCGTTGGTGACGTCGACGATGAGCCGGTCCTTTATACGCGCCATCTTGATCTGGCGCAGGGACCGGCCGATTCCGGGGTGCGACCACGTCAGCCACGCCCCGTCCGGCGAGAAGGCGAGATCCCGCACCGGCCCGTTGATGGACCGGATCAGCTCCGTGACCTCGCCGTTCGACTCCTCTGTGCCCGCGGTGGCAGCCGCTCCATCAGACACAGTCGTCAGGAGCAGCCGCCCGTCGTTCGACGCGATCGCCAGCCGCTCGCCCTGCGGATCCGCCACCAGCTCCAGTACGCGGCCCAGGTCGCCGGAGGCGGGCCGGCGCGCCTCGCGTTCGCCGGAGGCCCGCGGCAGCGAGGCGATCTCGATCGCGTCCTCGCCGTCCGCGTCCGTCACATAGGCGACCTGGTCGCTGGAGCCGAGCATCTCGGGGAGCCGGACCCGTACCCCCGGGGTGTCCGCGATGGTGCGCGCGGGGCCGTCGCGGTGGGTGAGCCAGTACAGGCTGCCGCGTACGACGACGGCGCTGGCCCGGCCCGTCTCGTCCACGGAGATACCGTCGATGTGCTGGGTGGCCGGCACCTGGTACGTACGCCGTCCGGCGCGCGGGCCGCCCAGGCGGACGTCGAGACGGCGCGGCAGCGAGTCCGGGGACAGGTCGTCGACGATCCACAGGTCCCCGGCGCACTGGTACACCACCCGGTTGCCGTCGCTGGACGCGTGGCGGGCGTAGAAGGCGTCGTGGTCGGTGTGGCGGCGCAGGTCGGAGCCGTCGTACGCGCACGAGTACAGATTCCCGACCCCTTCGTGGTCGGAGAGGAAGGCGATACGGCCGCCGACGAACATGGGGCAGTCGAAGTGGCCTTCGAGGTCGGCGAGCAACCGCTGCCCGTGCAGCCACAGTCGGCCCGTCGCGCCACCCCGGTAGCGCTTCCAGGCGGCGGGTTCGTGCGGCGGGGTGCCGGTGAGCAGCAGGGTCTTGCGTTCGCCCTCGATGTCGGCGACCTGGATGCCGGCGACCGGGCCCCAGGGGAGCCTGCCGCCGGGGTCGCCGTCGGTGGGGACGCTGTAGGCCCAGGTGAAGTACGAGAACGGCTGGCCGTGCGAGGCCACGGCGAGGATGTCGCCGTCGGGGGACCAGCCGCAGACCTGGGTGTCCGCGCTGCCCCAGTAGGTGAGCCGTCTGCCGGGGCCGCCGTCGACCGGCGCGAGATGGATCTCCGGCACGAAGCTGCGCCAGCTGGTGTACGCGATGTGGCGGCCGTCGGGGGAGAAGCGGGGGTGCCCGATCTTGGTGCGGTCGACGGTGAGCCGCCAGGCGCGGCCGGGTCCGTCGAGGGGGGCAACCCACAGGTCGTCCTCGGCCGCGAAACAGAGCCGATCGCCGCTGAGGTGGGGGAAGCGTAGGTAGCCGGGGGTGTTCTGGTCCTGGGGCGCCTTCTCGAACTCGTCGCTCACCCATCCATGCTTTTCCCCCTGACGGACCCTGGCAACTTGTGAGTGTGCGTGGCGTGTGCGCGGGGCGTTCCTGCGTGGAAAGTGTGCGTGACCCATGCCACGTACGAAACGGTTTCGTTTCGCTCGCTCTCGGGGTATCTTCAGAGACGTACGACGGTGATGTACGAAACCGTGTCGTTCGGAGCAGACCGCTTCGGGCGCGGAGCAGGAGAAGGTGAGTGGGATGGCTGAAGTCGCAACGGCGCGTCGCAGTCGGATCACGCCCGAACGTGAGGCCGAGTTGTACGCGGCCGTGCTCGAACTGCTCCGGGAGGTCGGCTACGACGCCCTGACGATGGACGCCGTGGCCGCTCGCACCAAGTCCAGTAAGGCCACCCTCTACCGCCAGTGGGGCGGCAAGGCCGAGCTGGTCGTCAAGGCGTTGAAGAGCCAGAAGCAGACGGTCTCCCTCGCTGATGCCGACACCGGGTCCCTGCGGGGCGACTTCCACGCTCTGGTCCAGCGTGGGGACGACTGCGGGCTGGAGCAGAACTCCGCGCTGATGCGGGGTCTGGCCATGGCGATGCACGGGAACCCCGATCTCCTCAGGGCTTTCCGGGAGATGATCATCGAGCCCGAGCTCGAGGCGATCCGGCTGGTGCTGCGACGTGCTGTCGACCGGGGCGAGATCCGTCCGGACAACCCCGCGATGAACTACGTGGTGCACATGATGATCGGCGGCTTCGCGGCCCGGACCATGATCGACGACCTGCCTCCGACGCAGGCCTTCCTCACCTCGTACGTCGACGCCGTGATCCTCCCCGCTCTCGGCGCCTGAGCCTCTCAAACCCTCAAGACCACCCCCCAACCCTCTGACGAGTCCCCGAATCTGCACCTGACGCGACCGCTCACGTCGTCGGGCTGATACCCCCTGCCCAACCGGGTGACCACACCAGCCCCCTGCCATCCACGACCTGACCGGGAGTACGCCCTCGTGGCCACGTTCCTCTATAAACTCGGCCGATTCGCCTTCCGGCGACGGCACTTCGTCGCCCTGATATGGGTGGCGTTGCTGACACTCGCGGGCGTCGGTGCGGCCAGCGCCCCCGCCGCCGGCACCTCGTCGTTCTCGATCCCCGGCACCGAGGCGCAGAAGGCCTTCGACCTGCTGGAGCAGCGCTTCCCCGGCTCGAGCGCCGACGGAGCGACCGCACGTGTCGTCTTCAAGGCGCCCAGCGGCGAGAAGATGGACGACCCGGGCAACAAGGCGACCGTCAAGGAGGCCGTCAAGGCGCTCGGCAACGGCTCCGAAGTCACCTCCGTCACAAACCCCTTCAAGTCCAACGCCGTGAGCAAGGACGGGTCCGTCGCCTACGCGTCGGTGTCCTACGAGGTCTCCGGCAGGGAGCTGAAGGACTCCTCGACCCAGGCCCTGGAGGAGGCCGCGCAGGACGCGCGGGACGCCGGGCTGAGTGTCGAGGTGGGCGGTGACGCGCTCGAGGCGTCGCCCGAGACCGGCTCCACCGAGATCATCGGCATCGCGGTCGCCGCGATCGTCCTCGTCATCACCTTCGGTTCGCTGATCGCGGCCGGGCTGCCGCTGCTGACCGCGATCGTCGGCGTCGGCATCGGCGTCTCCACCATCACCGCCCTCGCCTACACGCTCGACCTCGGCGACAACACCTCGACGCTGGCGATGATGATCGGCCTGGCGGTCGGCATCGACTACGCGCTGTTCGTCGTCTCCCGCTACCGGGCCGAGCTGGCCGAGGGCCGGGAGCGCGAAGAAGCGGCCGGAAGGGCCGTCGGTACGGCGGGCTCCGCGGTGGTCTTCGCGGGCCTCACGGTCGTGATCGCACTCGCGGGCCTCTCGGTCGTCAACATCCCGATGCTGACGAAGATGGGCCTCGCGGCGGCCGGCACGGTCGCCATCGCCGTCGTCATCGCGCTGACGCTGATCCCGGCGCTGCTCGGGTACGCGGGCAAGAAGGTCCAGCCCGCCGGCAAGAAGAGCAAGCTGCTCGGCGGCGGCCGGGCCTCCAAGAACGAGGGCAAGCCCAACATGGGCACCCGCTGGGCGAGCTTCGTCGTCCGCCGTCCGCTCGCCGTGCTGCTGCTCGGCGTCGTGGGCCTGGGCGCCGCCGCCGTCCCGGTGGCCTCGCTCGAACTGGGTCTGCCCGACGACGGTTCGCAGCCGACGTCCACCACGCAGCGCCGGGCGTACGACGCGCTGTCCGACGGCTTCGGGCCCGGCTTCAACGGTCCCCTGATGCTCGTCCTGGACGCCAAGTCGAGCGACGACCCCAAGGGCGCGGCCGCCCAGGTCGAGGACACCGTCAAGGACCTGAACGGCGTCGTGGCGGTGAGCCCGGCGGCGTTCAACAAGGCCGGGGACACCGCGATGATCACGGTCATCCCCGACTCGAAGCCGTCGTCGGTCAAGACCGAGGACCTGGTGTACGCCATCCGCGACGCGGGCGGCGACATCAAGGCGGACACCGACGCGAACGTCTACGTCACCGGCACCACCGCGATGAACATCGACTTCTCGCAGAAGCTCAACGACGCGCTGGTCCCGTATCTGGCGCTGGTGGTCGGCCTCGCCTTCCTGCTCCTGATCCTCGTGTTCCGCTCGATCCTGGTCCCGCTGAAGGCGGCGCTCGGCTTCCTGCTGAGCGTGATGGCGGCGCTCGGCGCGGTGGTCGTGGTCTTCCAGTGGGGCTGGCTGTCCGGCCTGATGGGCGTCGAGGAGACCGGCCCGATCATGTCGATGATGCCGATCTTCATGGTGGGCGTCGTCTTCGGTCTCGCCATGGACTACGAGGTGTTCCTCGTGACCCGGATGCGCGAGGCGTACGTCCACGGCGAGAAGCCCAACCAGGCCATCGTGACCGGCTTCAAGCACGGCGCCCGGGTGGTCACGGCCGCGGCCGTCATCATGATCGCCGTCTTCTCCGGCTTCATCGGCTCCAGCGAGTCGATGATCAAGATGATCGGCTTCGGCCTCGCGATCGCCGTCTTCTTCGACGCGTTCGTGGTCCGCATGGCCATCGTCCCGGCGGTACTCGCCCTGCTCGGCAAGAAGGCCTGGTGGCTGCCGAAGTGGCTGGACCGCGTCCTTCCCAACGTCGACGTCGAGGGCGAGGGCCTGCGCGCCCTGTCCGAGCAGAGCGACGGCGACAAGGACGAGGACCGGGAGTTGGTACGGGTCTGAGGTCTGGGGCCTGAGACTTGAGGTCTGAGACCTGACTGATGCGGTGAGGGGCACCCTGCGTTGTGGCGGGGTGCCCCTCTCTTTTGGTTCCTTTGGTTCCTTTGGTGCCGTTACTTCTCTTGGCAGGCCGGGTCCTCGGCGAACACCTCGGTGATGGAGGTGGCGGTGATGGCTCTGTCGAACCAGCGGGTGAGGGTGTCGAGGTCGTTGCAGGTGGTGATGCGTTCGCGGTCGGCGTCAGAGGCGAGGATGCCGCGGCGGTCGAGGAGGAGCAAGACGTCAGCCGTTCTGCTCTGGGAGTATCCCTTGAGGTACTCCCAGGCTGTCTCTCTGACGTAGATCTCGCCGTATCCCCGGGCAAGCTCCTCGCGCACTCGCTCGGCGCGGACCTCCCGGGCCAGCGCGCCGACGGGCACAGGCTCTTCGGGGAACACCTCGGAGAGGGGGGTGACCTTGGAGACGGACACGCCCAAGCCGTTCAGGGCCGTAAGGATGCCCTGGGCAGCGACCTCGGCGGGAATGTCCGAACGTTCTGACCAGGACGACGAAGTGAGGGCTCGGCAGAGCTCTCCGGCTGGTCCGTTGTTCGGGGGGTTCTCGGTCACTGCGTCTCACCGGGTTCTTGGGCGGACGGGTCCTCGGTGAGCACCTCGGCGGTGGAGGTGGCGGTGATGGCGAGGTCGATCCAGTGGGTGAGCGTGTCGGGGTTGTCGCAGGTGGTGATGCGGTCCCGGTCGGTGTCGGAGACGGGGATGCCTCGGCGGTCGAGATGGTGGAGGAGGTAGTTGGCGAGCCCCTTGACCTCCCCCTTGACCTCCCCCTCGGCGCGACCTTCGTCGCGGATTTCCTGTGACACCGATGACGTGAAGAAGGAGGTTTCGGCGGCCAAGAGTTGCCTCCAGATCTTGAGGGCCTCGGTCTTGTCCAGGCCCTGATTGGTGAATTCCGCGAAGACTCGCGCGCTGTCCGGGTCGCGGGCCTCCATGGCCCTCAAAGCTGCTGCCAGTACCTTGAGTGTGGCATCGACCGACCGGTCCCGGGCGTGCAGAACGGCGGACAGAACGGTCATCGGGACGTCGCGGGTGGCCTCGTCCAGGGTTTCGACGAGGGGGATGTCGTCCGGTCCGAAGACCAGGGGCCGCAGGGCGAGACCTTGCCACTGTGGGGGGCCGATCTTCACGGGGCGGGCCGCCCAGTCGGCGGTCTTCCGGTCCTGGCAGATGACGAGGAGTACCGGGGGGACCTTGTACTTGTCGTTGATGAAGGCCATGTACCAAGCCCAGCTGGCGTGTTTGGACTTGTCTGGTTTTCCCTGTGCTTCGACAGCGACGATGTAGCTGCAGGCCGCCTCCTTGATTTCTAACAGCGTGTCCACCCGCCGCTCCACCGGGTGGTTCTCGCTGAGGTCGGTAGGGAGTTCGGTGACAGAGATCGGCGTTCCGAACGCCGGGATACCGAGCTTGCGGGTGACACGGGCGAAGAGTCCCGGGTCCTGTCGGAAAATCCGGTGCATCGCTTCGTGCGGGGAACTGACCACGTGGAGATTGCGCTCCTTTCCTTTCGAGCTGAACGGCGGCGAGCATATGACAATGGGATATGCGTATACGCGGCTAATTAGGTGATGATCACCCGTGTGGGTGATGGGCCCCTCGCATCCCCACTTCCGCCCAGACCGTCTTCCGGGGCCACGGCCCGAGCGCCACGCCCCAGCGGGCGGCCAGCGCGGCCACGAGGAGGAGACCCCGGCCCTTTTCCGCTTCCGGGCGCGGTGGGGCGAGGCAGGGGAGGCGGTCACCCCGCGTGTCCGTCACCTCGATACGGAGCGTGTCGCCGACCACGTACAGCGTCAGCCGGAAGTCACGGCCCGCGACCCGGCCGTGCGTCGCCGCGTTGGCCGCCAGTTCGGCGACGATCTGGCTCGGCGCGTCCAAGGGAAGTCCCCAGCTGCGGAGTTGTTCGACCGCGAGCAGGCGGGCCAGGCGGGCGCCGCGAGGTGTGGGGGACAGGAGGACGCTGAAGTTGCGGATGGGGGAGTCGAGTTGGGGGTGGGGGGTGGCGGTTTCTTGGTTCACGTCACTCAGAGTGGTGGGTTCTGCTTACTCTGAGGAGTGATGGGGCCTGTGCGTACGGTGGCTGTCTGGCATTCGTCCGGTCCTGTCTCGGCTGTCCGTTGGGGGTGAGGCATGAGCGAGGACGTGGATGAGGCGGGCTGGGGTGTTGAGCCCGGGGACGAGATCGCGCCGCTGGTCGAGGCTCCACATCCTCCTTGAGCGCCTTGAGGTGCCCTCTCGCCTTCAGGATCTCGTCCGCCCTGTCCAGGAAGTCCGCCCGCGGAATCCGCGCCCCGCGCTCCACCTTGCGGATCAGGTCCTCGCCGTACCCCAAGGCTTCGCCGAGGGTCCGCGGCCCGCATCCCCGCGGCCTCCCGGCTGGAGGAGTACGCGAGGGCGGTATTCGGGGTACGGCGACCAAGACACGCGCCGGAGGTATTGGAGCAGGCGGTGCAGGCGCGCATGGCCCGCCAGGCCGTCTTCAACCGGGAACCCCTGCCTGAACTGAGTTTTATCCAGGAGCAGGTGACGCTCGAGCGTCCGGTCGGAGGGACAATGGTGCTGCGCCGACAGCTTGAACGCCTCTTGGAGGTGGCGCAGTTGCCGAACGTAGAGCTCCAGGTGATGCCTACCTCCCGGTGGAGTCACCCCGGATTGAACGGTCCGATCGAGCTGCTGAAGTTCGAGGACGGTACGGCGATGGGGCGTGCTGACGGGGCCTTCAACGGTCGCCCGGTGTCGGACCTGAGGCAGCTCCGAATCCTCGAACTACGGTATGGCATCATCCGGTCCCAGGCGCTCTCACCAGGGGAGTCGCTGGCCTTCGTCGAGCAAACTCTGGGAGAACTGTGAGCACTTCGGAACTCCACTGGTTCAAAAGCAGCTACAGCAGCGGCCCCGAAGTCGACGACTGCGTCGAGATAGCCGTGGCCTCCGCCACCATCCACATCCGTGACTCCAAAACCCCCGCCGCCCCTCACCTCACCGTCGCTGCCACCACCTGGACCGACTTCCTCACGTACGCGTCGGCCAACCGTCAGCGGTGAAGTGGCCGTGGGGGCCGCCCGCTTCTTGGTCAGTGTCGTGCTTCCGCGAGCCGAGTAAAGGGCGCTCCGCTGCGCTACGCGTCGGCTACGCCGATCGGCCTCCGGCCGACCCTTGACACGGCTCGCTCCAGCACGTGGGAGAAGCGAGCGGGCGGCCCGGAAAGACGGGTGGCCGAGGTGGGTTTGCGGGTGAGGTGGGTTGGGTTGCGGGCCGGGGTGGACGGGAGCCGCGGTCGCGCCTCGCCTGCACGCCAGGTCGGCTTAGCGGCGGACAGGCGGTGGGGGCTGCGCACCGGCAGGGGTGGCGGCACGCCGGGTGGGCTTGGCGGCGGACGGCTGGTGGGTGGTGCGGGCAGCGCGGACGCGCCTCGCCTGCACGCCGGGACGGCTCAGCGGCAGGCAGACGGGCGGTGGGGGCTGCGCGTCGGCGGGGTGGTGGCATGGCGGTGGGCTTGGCGTCTCGCGGCTGGCGGGTTGGTGGGTTGGTGGGTGGGTTGGTTGGTTCGAGGCGCCTTCTGACCAGTGACACACCTCATCCGTCACACCGGCCTCACCGATCACGCCTTCGGGGGTAATTGGCAGATTTGGGCCATGCTTGCAGCTGCTGACTTGGGGTTTTCCATGTGCGGGCTGGCCCAAAGTCGCCAATTACTGTGACATGGCCTGCTCTCCGCACCCGGAGGGGTTCGGAGGGGACTTCTTGCCGTCCGGAGCGTCGCCCATCCCGGACCACTGGCCGTACCCCGCCGAACCGACCCGGTGTGCCGCCGCCATGCTGGCCCCCTCCCCCTCCCCCTTCCCCCTCCCGGTCAGCCGTCTGTCGCCAAACCGACCCGGCGTGCCGCCACCCTGCCGGCGCGTAGCCCCCACCGGCCGTCTGTCGCCAAACCGACCCGGCGTGCCACCACTCCGCGCGTGCGCACCACCCACCGGCCGTCCGCCGCTGAGCTCGCCCGGCGTGCCACCACTCCGCGCGTGCGCACCACCCACCGGCCGTCCGCCGCTGAGCCCGCCCGGCGTGCAGGCGAGGCGCGACCGCGTCCCCCGTCCACCCCGGCCCGCAACCCAACCCACCTCACCCGCAAACCCACCTCGGCCACCCGTCTTTCCGGGCCGCCCGCTCGCTTCTCCCACGTGCTGGAGCGAGCCGTGTCAAGGGTCGGCCGGAGGCCGATCGGCGTAGCCGACGCGTAGCGCAGCGGAGCGCCCTTTACTCGGCTCGCGGAAGCACGACACTGACCAAGAAGCGGGCGGCCCCCACGGCCACTTCACCGTCGGCCTTGCCTGGACCGGCCTCCTCGCTACGTCTCCGTGCGCTGGCGTACCAAGTGATCGGCGACCCGGAACTCGGTCGCGTGCTCCGTACACCCACCGCTAGCGTGCCGTTCATGACGACCATCAACAGCGAAGAGTCCGGAGCCCACCCCCGTTTCGCCGAGGCCCTGCGCGAGTTGGGTCTCGGGGAGCTGCCCGCGCGGATCCGGCGCTTCCCGGAGGCGACCCGTACCGCCGCCGAGGCCGCCGCCGCGATCGGGTGCGAGCTGAGTCAGATCTGCAAGTCGCTGATCTTCGCGGTGGACGGGGTTCCGGTGCTCGTCCTGATGGACGGGGCATCGCGGGTGGATGTCGAGCTCGTGCGGCGGGAACTCGGCGCCGAGAAGGTGACGCGGGCCAAGGCCGATGTCGTACGGGAGGCGACCGGGTACGCGATCGGTGGCGTACCCCCCTTCGGGCACCGGACGAAGACGCGGGTGCTCGCGGACCGTTCGCTGCTGGACCATGACGTGGTGTGGGCCGCCGCGGGCACCCCGTACACCGTGTTCCCGATGGATCCGAAGACGCTGGTCGCGCATGCGGGCGGCACGCTGGTGGACGTGCGCGAGCGGACCCAGTGACGCCACTGGTGACTGCGGCGGTGCTGCTCGCCGCGGTCACTCACGCCAGTTGGAACGCGATCGCGCATCGCATCACCGACAAGCTGGTCGGCTTCACGCTGATCGCGGGCGGCGGGATGCTGATCGGGCTGGCGCTGGCGCCGTTCGTGGCGTTTCCGGCGGGCGGGGCGTGGCCGTATCTGTTCTTGTCCGCCATCATCCACATCGTCTATTACGTCCTGCTGATGCGGTCCTTCCGGCTCGGTGACTTCGGGCAGGCGTATCCCATCGCGCGCGGCACCGCGCCCCTGGTGGTCACCGCGCTGGCCGCGGTCTTCGCGCACGAGGTTCCCGACGGGTGGGCGGCGGCGGGCATCGCGGTGTCGTGCGCCGGTCTGACGGGCGTGGCGCTGTGGGGTCTGCGCGGGCGCCGGCCCAACTGGGCGGCGATCGGGGCCGCGTTGGCCACGGGGCTGTCGATCGCCGCGTACACCGTCGTGGACGGCCTCGGCGTGCGCGCCTCCGGCTCCTCGCTCGGGTATATCGCCTGGCTGATGGCCGTCCAGGGGGCGGTGATCCCGTCGTACGCGGCCTATCGGTGGCGTGGTCGACTCGGCGTCACGCTACGGCCCTACGCCGCTCTCGGTCTGCTCGGTGCGGCCCTGTCCGTCGCGGCGTACGCACTCGTCCTCTGGGCGCAGACCCGGGCGGAACTGGCGCCGATCGCGGCCCTGCGCGAGTCGTCGATCATCGTCGGCGCGGCGATCGGGGCCGTCTTCTTCAAGGAGCGGTTCGGGGCGCCCCGGATCGCGGCGGCGGGGCTGCTGGTGGTGGGGATCGGGCTGATGCTGCACGCCGGATAGGTTCCGCGACTGCGCCTACTCCCCGAGGGAGGCCCGCACCGCCCCCACCAGCGCCTGCGCCCGCGGATCCGCCGTCACGCTCTTGCGGAAGCCGTTCGTCACATATCCGAGCGCGATCCCCGACTCGGGGTCGGCGAAACCGAGCGCCCCGCCCCGGCCGGGGTGGCCGAAGGAGCCGGCACTCAGCAGCGGGGACGCGCTGCCGTGCAGCATGTAGCCGAGGCCGAAGCGGGTGTTGATGACGAGCACCCGGTCGGGCCCCGCGGAGCGCTCGCCGCGCGCCCGTTCGAGAGTGTCCTCGGAGAACAGCCGCACCCCGTCCACCTCCCCGATCAGCGCGGCGTAGAAGCGGGCCAGCCCCTCCGCCGTCGCGACGCCGTTGGAGGCGGGGAGGACCGCCGAAAGATACGCCGGGTCGTTCTCGTCCGGCTGCGGAGTGATCGCGGCGAAGGCGCGCCGGGTCAGCGAGGACGGGTCCGCATACGCCTCCGAGACCGCGCGCTTGGGGCGGATCCGCAAGCCGCCGCCCGCCGCCGGGGCCTCGATCTGGGCGACCCGGCCCACGCGCTTCCGCTCCGCGTCCGGCAGCCCGACCCACACATCGAGCCCCAGCGGCGCGGCTATCTCCTCGTCGATCCATGCCCCGATCGAGCGCCCGGTCACCCGCCGGACCAGCTCGCCCGTCAGCCAGCTGTACGTCTGCGCGTGATACCCGTGGTCCGCGCCCGGCTCCCACGCCGGCGCCTGGGCGGCGACGGCGGCAGCGGCAATGTCGGGATCGGCCGCCTCGGCCAGGGTGAGCGGACGGTCGAGCACGGGCACCCCGGCCCGGTGCGCGAGCACGTGCCACACGGGCGTCCGCTCCTTGCCGCGCGCCTTGAACTCCGGCCAGTAGTGGCTGACCGGAGCGTCCAGGTCGAGTTCCCCGCGCTGGGCGAGCAGCAGGAGTACGGCGGCGGCGACGCCCTTCGTCGCCGAGCGCACGATCTGCGCGGTGCCGTGCTCCCAGGGCTCGGTGCCGTCGACGTCCCGCGTGCCGCCCCACAGGTCGACGACCTTGCGCCCGTCCCGGTACACGACGACGGCCGCGCCCCGGTCCCCCAACGTCTCGAAGTTACGTACGAACGCTGCCCTGACCGGCTCGAAGCCCTCGGCCACTGTGCCGTTCACGTCCACGCCCGTACTCCCGTTCCGATCGGCCTACGACGATCGGTGCAACGCGCACGTACGGCCTTCGATTCCTCAGCCCAGCAGGATCGTGACGTCGATGTTGTCGCGGGTCGCGTTCGAGTACGGGCACACCTCGTGGGCCGCGTCCACGAGTTTCGCGGCGACGCCCGGGTCGACGACGGGAAGCGAGACGCTCAGGGCGACCGCGAGGCCGTAACCGCGCTGCCTGTTGGGGCCGATGCCGACCTTCGCGGCGACCGTGGAGCCGCTCAGGTCGTAGCCCGCCCGGCGCCCCACCAGTACCAGCGCGTTGTGGAAGCAGGCGCTGTATCCGGCCGCGAAGAGCTGCTCGGGGTTCGTGCCGTTGCCGTCGCCGCCGAGCGCGGGCGGCATCGCGACCTTCAGCTCGATCTGGCCGTCCTGGCTGGTGACAAAGCCGTCCCGGCCGCCGTGAGCGGTGGCCTCGGCGACGTACATGATCTTCGTCGGGCGGGTGTCGACAGCGGTGTCGCGAACGGTGGTGTCGTGGACAGCGGAGTCGTCGGTAGCGGGGCCATCGACAGCGGGGCCATCGACAGCGGTGCCATCGATCATGGCGGGACCTCCCCCAGTACAGAAAACACAGGAGTGTGCAAGTACATCGTGCACAAGGTACTGGTCGGTAGGGAAGGGGTGGTTACCAGGGGGTAGAAACCGTGAGTAACCCGGTGCGCAGCCTCAGCGCCGCTCCGGCGCCGCTCCGGCTACGCCCCGGTCCCGCTCCGGCTACGCCCCGGCACGCAGGTCAGCGACCGCGCCCCGCCGCCGTCCGCGCCCGTCCGGCCAGTCCCCACAGTTCCTCCCGCAGCCGCGCCACCTCGCCCCCGTCCAGCCCCGTCGCCGCCAGCAGATCCCGGGGCACGCCCGCCGCGCGCTCCCGCAGCGCCTCGCCCCGGCCGGTGACCGCGACGAGCACCGTCCGCTCGTCGCGCGCCGAGCGCTCACGGCGCACGAGTCCGGCCGACTCCAGCCGCTTGAGCAGCGGCGACACCGTGCCGTAGTCGAGCCGCAGCGCGCCCGCCAGCTCCTTGACCGTGGTCTCGCCGCGCTCCCAGAGGATGAGCAGGACCAGGTACTGGGGGTAGGTGAGGCCGAGTTCGTCGAGAAGCGGGCGGTACGCGGCGGTCACGGCGCGCTGGGCCGCGTACAGGGCGAAGCACAGCTGCTGGTCGAGCAGCAGCGACCCGTCCGCCGCGTCGCCTGGGCCCGCTCCCGTGTTGCCTGGGCCCGCTCCCGCGTCGCCTGCTCCCGCCCCCGTGTCGTCCTGGTCCGCCCCCGCGCCCTCTTGGTTCGTCACGCGCCCATTGTCACGGAGCGCCCGCCGTTAAGGGGGTGCTCTCTGTTACAGGGGTGCTCGCCGTTAACGAAGGGGCGCTTGTCGTTAACGACAAGCGCCCCCGTGACGGAAAGCCCCCGTCGCTACTGCGCCCCCGCCGTCACCGAGCGCGGGTCGAATCCGAAGGGCAGCTCCAGCCGGTGCGTGCGCATCAGCTCGTCGTCGGAGAGCAGCTCGCCGGTCTTCCCGTCCGCCGCGATCACGCCGTCGCTCAGGATGAGCGACCGGGAGCACAGCTCGAGCGCGTACGGCAGGTCGTGCGTGACCATGAGGACGGTGACGTCCAACGACCGCAGGATGTCGGCGAGTTCGCGGCGCGAGGCCGGGTCCAGGTTCGAGGAGGGCTCGTCGAGGACGAGGATCTCCGGCTCCATCGCCAGCACCGTCGCCACCGCAACCCGCCGCCGCTGCCCGAACGACAGATGGTGCGGGGGACGGTCGGCGAAGGCCTCCATGCCGACCCGCTCCAGTGCCGTACGGACGCGCTCCTCCAGCTCGGCGCCCTTCATCCCCGCCGCGGCCGGGCCGAAGGCCACGTCCTCCCGCACGGTCGGCATGAAGAGCTGGTCGTCCGGGTCCTGGAAGACGATGCCGACCTTGCGCCGGATCTCCGCCATGTGCCGCTTGCCGACCGGGAGTCCGGCCACCGTCACGGTGCCGGTGCCGCCGGTCAGGATGCCGTTGAGGTGGAGGACGAGGGTGGTCTTGCCCGCGCCGTTCGGGCCGAGCAGCGCGACCCGCTCGCCGCGCCCGATGGTGAAGTCGACGCCGAAGAGGGCCTGGTGGCCGTCGGGGTAGGCGAAGGCGAGGCCGGAGACCTCCAGAGAAGCAGTCACAGAGTCCATCCCAGCAGACATACGACGAGGGCGGCGACGGGGAGGGCGAGCGCGTACGACCACTGTGCCCGGGACGCGGTCACCTCGTCGATGACCGGCATCGAACCGGTGTACCCCCGGCTCACCATGGCGAGATGCACGCGCTCCCCGCGCTCGTAGGAGCGGATGAACAGCGCGCCCGCGGATTTCGCGAGCACCCCCCAGTGCTTGACCCCGCTCGCCTCGAAACCGCGGGACTCCCGCGCGATCCGCATCCGCCGCATCTCGTCCGTGATGAGATCGCCGTACCGGATCATGAAGGAGGCGATCTGTACGAGGAGCGGCGGGAGCTTCAGCCGCTGGAGTCCGAGGAGCAGCTCGCGCAGTTCGGTGGTGGAGGCGAGGAGTACGGAGGCGGCGACGCCCAGGGTGCCCTTGGCGAGGACGTTCCAGGCGCCCCACAGGCCGTTCACGCTCAACGACAGGCCGAGCACGTCCACGCGCTCGCCCTCCGCCACGAACGGCATCAGCACCGCGAAGGCGACGAACGGTACCTCGATCAGCAGCCGCTTCAGGAGGAAACCGGCCGGTACGCGGGCCTTGAACGCCACCCCCGCGAGGAGCGCCGCGTACAGCGCGAACGCCCACATCGCCTCGCGCGGTGTGGAGACCACCACGATCACGAACGCGAACGTCGCGGCCAGCTTGGTGTGCGGCGGCAGGGCGTGCACGGGTGAGTGCCCGTGCCGGTAGAGCTTGTGTGCGTGGCCCGCGCCCATCGGATCAGACGCCTTCGGGGACGGAGGCGGGCGAGGTGTCGGTCGTACGGCGCCTGCGGATCGCCCAGAAGACGCCGCTGCCCGCGACGACGGTGACGCCGACACCGATGACGCCGGCGAGGCCGCCGGAGATCCGGGCGTCGGAGACGTCCTTGACGCCGTAGTCGGCGAGCGGCGAATCGGCCGAGGCGTGCTCCTCGGTCTTCTTGTCGATGCCGTGGTCCGCGGCGACCTTCTCCAGGCCGTCGGGGTTGGCGGAGGCGTAGAAGCTCACGAATCCGGCGAGGACGAGGGAGGCGACGAGGCCGGTGATCCACACCTTGCGGTGCGAGGTGCGGGCGGCCACGGGAAGGGCGGGAGCGGGCGCGTCCACGAGTTCGCCGCCGACGCGCAGCTTGAGCCGCTGCTGCAGACCGTGCGCCCCGTGGACGAGGTCCGGCCGTACGGCGATGACCGCGCCGACCGTCAGCGCGGTGATCGCGGCCTCGCCGATGCCGATGAGGACGTGCACGCCGATCATGGCCGTGGCGACTTTGCCGATCGAGACGTCGGTGGTGCCGCCGACCGCGTAGATGAGGGTGAAGGCGACGGCGGCGGCCGGGACGGACAGCAGCGCGGAGACGAAGGCGGCGGCGGTGACGGAGCGGCGCCCCTGCGGGAGCACCTTCACCAGGCCGCGGAAGACGGCGTACGACACGACCGTCGTGACGATCGCCATGTCCGTGATGTTCACGCCGAGCGCGGTGAGACCGCCGTCCGCGAAGAGGATGCCCTGCATCAGCAGGACCACCGACACGCAGAGGACCCCCGTGAAGGGGCCGACGAGTATCGCCGCGAGGGCGCCGCCGAGCAGATGTCCGCTGGTTCCGGCCGCGACCGGGAAGTTCAGCATCTGTACGGCGAAGATGAAGGCGGCGACCAGGCCGGCGAGCGGCGCCGTCCGCTCGTCGAGCTCGCGGCGGGCGCCGCGGAGGCTCACGGCGATGGCGCCGGCGGCGACTACTCCGGCGACCGCGGAGACCGGGGCGTTGATGAATCCGTCAGGCACATGCACCGTTCGAGGATAGCGCCTTGTTGCGAACCTTTTGCAAGAGCGAGGTGCCTATGAATAACCCTGGCACCTCGCCGGAAGGGTGCCGGAAGGGTGCCGGAAGGTGCCAGGAAGGTGCCAGGAGGAGTCCGTGGCGGATTCCAGGGAATGTGCGACATTGGAGTGGTGGCGGATTCACAGATTCCGCACAGGTAACGCAGCGTAAGGAGCGGCTCATGTCCGCTGTCGAACAGTACGCACGCGCCCACATCGTCACCGACACGGCGAACTCCACCGAGGACGGACGGCAGGCTGTCCCCGTCGCTCTCCGCTACGACCCCGATGATGATCCCCTCCAGGTGCACGTCACGCTGCCCGGCCCGCACGAGTGGGCCTTCTCCCGGGACCTCCTGGAGCGGGGGCTCCGTGTTCCCGTCAGCAGCGGTGACGTGAGCGTGTGGCCGTGCGGCCGTGTGCAGGCGGTCATGGAGTTCCACTCGCCGGACGGGGTGGCGGTCGTGCAGGTCGACTCGAAGGCCCTGATCCGCTTCCTGCGCCGCACGTACATGGCCGCCGGCACCCCGGTGTCGCGCTAGGGCCTGTCCGGCGGATCAGGTCGGAGGGAAGCAGCGGCGTCGCCGCAGATCGGCGTGCCAGACCCCGCGTCTCCGGCATGATCCGCCGGACAGGCCCTAGCGACCGGCGTCAGCTGCCCGCCTTGAGCAGCGCCGCCACGAGCGGTCCTGCCGTGTCTCCGCCGTGGCCGCCCTGCTGGACCACGCCCGCCGCGGCCAGGTCGCCGCGGTACGCGGTGAACCAGCCGTTCGGCTTCTTCTGGCCGTCGACCTCGGCGGAGCCCGTCTTCGCGCCGTAGTCGGGGCCGAGGCCGGACATCGCCTCCGCGGCCGTGCCGTACGCCGCCGTGTACTGCATCAGTTCACGGAGCTGGGAGAGGGTGGAAGCGGACAGGGTGCGGGACGCCTTGGCGAGCGTCCGGTCGTCCACCGTCGGGGACACCAGGTAGGGCTGGCGGAAGGTGCCCGACTGGACCGTCGAGGCGACCGACGCCATGTTCAGCGGGTTCATCCGGACCCCGCCCTGGCCGATCAGCGACGCCGCCATCGAGGCCGCCGACTGCACCGGTACCGAGCCGTCGAAGGACGGCACGCCGATGGCCCAGTTGTTCAGGCCGAGACCGAACACCTGCTGGGCCTGTGTGGTCAGGTCGCTGTTCTCCAGCTTCTTCGCCTGGCTGATGAAGGCCGTGTTGCAGGACCGCGCGAAGCTCGCCTTGAACGTGCCGCCGGTGATCTTGAAGTTGTCGTCGTTGTGGAACTTCCAGCCGCCGTACGTCACGGTCTTGGGGCACGGGTGCTCCTTGTCGGCCGAGGCGAGCCCCTTGTCGATCAGCAGTGACGACGTGATGACCTTCATCGTGGAGCCGGGGGCCAGGGAGCCCTGGAAGGCGGTGTTGAAGCCGTGGCTCTGGTTCGCGACGGCGAGGATCTCGCCCGTCGAGGGACGCATCACGACCACCGACGACCGGGCCTTCTTGGTCACCTGCTCCTCGGCGTCCGCCTGGAGGGTCGGGCTGAGCGTCGTCTTCACCGTGCCCGGCGTGCCCTCGCTGAGCGTCAGCAGTGTCTTGTCCGGGGTCTTCTCGGCGCCCTTCTCGGCGGCCTTGCGGACCACACGCAGCTCGACGCCCGCCGTGCCGCCGGCCGTCTTGCCGTACTTCTCGCGCAGCCCGTCGAGGACCGTGCCCAGTGAGGGGTACTTGGCCACGGTCAGCTCACCGCCGTCGCGGTCGAGCGCGGTGACCGGGGGAGTGCCCGCCTCGCCGGTGGCCAGACGGTCGCCGTCCTGCAGGTCCGGATGCACGACGGACGGCTTCCAGCCGACCAGCGCCGCACCGTCCTTCGCCCGCCGCACGACGGTCAGCTTCGACTCGTACGCCAGCGGCTTGCTCTTGCCCTTGTACGTGACGGTGGCCTTGACGGAGAACGGGACGGACGCCCCCGACGCCTTGCCCGCCGTGAGCTTGACGCCGGTGATGTGGGCGTCCTTGGTGACGCCGGTGAGCGCGGTCCTGGCGGCCGCCGAGTCGTCCGTGGCGGCGGCCGCCTTCGCGACGTCACCGCTCTGCCAGGCGGTGAGGAACTGGGTGGTCAGCGTGGTGACCTCGGTCGCCGACGGGGGACCGGTCTTCACCGCCTGCTCGTCGGCGGCCGTCGCCGTCCGCTCCCCGGCCGCCGCACCGCCGCCGTACAGGCTGTAGGCGCCGAACGCCCCGCCGCCGACGACGACCACGGCGATCAGCCCGCCGATCACGGCGGGCTTCGTCTTCCGTCGCTCGGCGACGCGCCTTCTGTTGCCCACAGCTTCCGATCCTCCTGAGGTTTCCCGGTCCCCCGGTACTCTCACGCCCCCCAACGAGAGCCCCCACCCTAGAGTCCCGCCCTGGCAGGGGTGACTTCAGCCGCCCGTTCGTAGCACAGCTGCGACGATCGGACCGGCCGCGTCGCCGCCATGGCCGCCCTCCTGGGTCATCGCGGCGGCCGCGATGTCGTTGCGGTAGCCGGTGAACCAGCTGTTCGACTTGGACTGGCCGTCGACCTCGGCGGAACCGGTCTTGGCGCCGATGCTGCCGCCGAGTCCGGCCATCGCCGTGGCGGCGGTGCCGTAGACCGCGGTGCGGTTCATCATGGAGCGCAGCTGCTCGACCGTGCTCTGGGACAGGCCCTTCGCCTGGGCGAGCGGCCGGTCGTCGAGCGAGCGCGGCACGATCACCGGCTGCCGGAAGGCGCCCGTCATCGCCGTCGCGGTCACCGAAGCCATGTTCAGCGGGCTCATCTGGACCTGGCCCTGGCCGATCATGTTGGCGGCCGTGTCCGGGCCGCCGGAGGCCGGGACGGAGCCGTCGAAGGACGGGATACCGGTCTTCCAGTTGTTCTGCCCGAGACCGAAGCGCTCCTGTGCCTCATTGGTGAGCGAGTCGACCTTCACCGAGTCCGCGTAGCTCACGAACGCCGTGTTGCAGGAGCGGGCGAAGGACTCGGAGAGGGTGGCGTTCAGGTTGGGCTTCATGCCTGTGAGGTTGTGGAAGGTCTGGCTCTGCCAGGTGGCGGTGTCCGGGCAGGTCGCGGGGCCGTTCGCCGTCGTGATGCCGTTGTCGATGAGCGTCGCCGCGCTGATGATCTTCATCGTGGAGCCGGGCGCGAGCTTGCCGAGGAACGCCGCGTTGAAGCCGTCCTCCCGGTGGTTGGCGACCGCCAGCACCTCACCGGTGCTCGGCTTCACGGCCACCACGGACGACTCGGCGTACTGCGTCACCGCCTTCTCCGCGGCGGCCTGCGCGCTCGCGCTGAGCGTCGTGCGCAGCTTGCCCGCCTCACCCTTGGCGAGGGTCACCAGGGTCGTGTCGCCCACGTTCCCGCCGACGTCCCCGCTCTCGCGGCGGATCGCCAGCTCGATGCCGGCCGTGCCGCCCGCCGCGTCGCCGTACTTCTCGCGCAGTGCGTCCAGGATCGGCCCGAGCGACGGGTATTTCTCCTTGGTCAGGACGACGTCGTTGCGGTCCACGGCCTCGATCGCCGGGCTCGCCGACTCGCCCGTGACCAGCGTGTCGCCTTCCTTCAGCTCGGGATGGACGACGGACGCCTTCCAGTCCACCAGCGCCTTCCCGGTGGTGACCCCGCGTACGACGGTCAGCGAGTCGTCGTACGAGAGGGGCTTGGACTTCCCCTCGTACGACACCGTCGCCTTGACCGAGTAGGGCACGGTCGCGCCGGACGGTGTGCCCGGTGTTATCCGCACCCCGGTGATGTGCGCGTCGTCGCGGTAGCCGGTCAGGAGCGAAGTGGCGGCCTCCGCGTTGTTCGTGTTCGCCGCCGCGGTCGCCGCGTCGCCCTTCTCCCAGGCCGCGAAGAACTTCGCCGAGGCCGCCTTGACCTCCGCACTGCTCGGCGGCCCGGTCCGCACCGGCGCGGGCTCGTCCGCGCTCGCAGTCCCACCGCCGCTCAGCGCGTTCATCACGTTGAACGCGCCGTACCCGGCACCCCCGACCATCACGGCGAACACACTGCCGACGATGGCCGCCTTTGCCCCCTTGCGCATGGCATTCCCCTCCCCGTAATTCCTTGCACTGTAGGGCGGAGGGGTGACAGCCGTGACCGGTGTCGCGTGATGTTGTCCGAACAGAGATCAGAGTCGGCATGATCCGCCGGGCAGGCCCTAGACCCAGGTGTCCAGCCACATCCGTGAACGCCACTGGTCGATGGGGATCGCGGTGCCGGTGTACAGCGGCCAGAAGTAGATGAAGTCTGCGAGATCCGCCCTGGTAGTGCCCCGACCAGGGCGATTACCTCTGGCCGGGGCCGCGTCATGCCGCTTGGGCCGTCTCTGGGCCGTGATCTTGTGGAGTGGACGCCGGATAGAGGCTGTCGACGGCCTTTCGGGTGCGTCAGGAGCCGTTCGACGACCTGTCCTCCGTCGTGGCCGGAGCCGTGCGTCGGAGATGACCGCGAGCGGCTTGCCCACCAGGGTGGACAGGCCGAAGGTGCTGCCCAGTCCGGCGAGGGTGGGCCCGGCGAGGTAAGGGATCGCCGAGCGTGGAGAGGCCCCCATGATCCGAGAGATTGGCCGGAGCGTGGGCCTGTCGAGCCCGTCCTCCGTGGCCTACCACCTTGAACAGATGGAGCAGCTTGGGGTCATCCGGCGCACCGAGAGGCGCGGGTCGGGGAGGGGTATCGCCTTGGGCTAGGGAGGCGCGTCCGCTCGGACGGACACCATGAGGCCCGCCGCCCGTCATTGGGCTTCCTGCAGCAGTAACCCGTGTGCGGACCTCGTCACGTGCCGCCGCGCCAGCCTCCGCATTCATCTGAAATTCATCCGATCAGTCCTCACCGCGCGCACACAGGGCCGGGCGGCGTGACCCTGAAGCTCTGAACCGGGGTGACAGCCGCGAATCGGACAGGAGCCGGCCATGGCAGACCAGAGGTGGGTGCACCGCCCCGCCCCACCACCGGAGGTGCTCCCAGTGCTGGATCTTCCCGAGCCTGGCCGGCAGCGCCGCTGGACCGTGCTGCTGCGCTGGCTCCTGCTGGTCCCCCAGTACGTCGCCTTGTTCTTCCTGGGGATCGCCGCGTTCGTCCTCGTGGTCGTCGGCTGGTTCGCCGCCCTGATTACCGGACGGCTGCCCGAACCAATCGCGTCATTCCTGACCGGCTACCTCGCCTACGCGACCCGCGTCACCGCCTACGCGATGCTGTTGGTCGACACCTACCCGCCCTTCGCCTTCCTGGCGGCCGACCACCCCGTCCAGATCGAGATCCACCCTGGCAAGCTCAACCGCCTCGCCGTCTTGTTCCTCATCATTCTGCTCATCCCCGCCTACATCTTGGCGTGCCTGGTCATCTACGGGTGGTTCGTCGTCTGCCCCATCCTCTGGCTTCTGGTGCTCATCCTCGGCCGGATGCCGCGCCCGCTGTTCGAGGCAACCGCCGCCACCGCCCGCTACGGGATGCGTCTGAACGGTTACGTGATGATGCTTACCTCGGCCTACCCCAAGCGCCTATTTGGCGACGAGCCCAACTCCACCGAGCAACCCCACTCGGCTACCCGCCCGCTGCTGCTCAGCGACGCGGGTAAAGCCCTGGTCGTCCTGTTCATCGTCCTTGGGGCCGTGCTCTGGATCTTCTCCGAATTCATCAGCGCCTCCTCCGACTACGACTACAGCATCGCCTCACAGCCACCAGCAGCCTCCCGGGCCATCGGACACAGTGCCTCGACTTTTGCCGCTTGGGGCTGGAGTCCATCAGTTGTTGCTCATGTCTAGTACGGCTCCGCGAGCTGCCAGGAATTCGCCTAGCGTAGAGCCTTTTCGTTCAACTTTCTTGTTGAAGCCATTGCTTGTCTTCGAGCTGCTCCGATTCCCTGAAACTCTTCATTGAGTCTTGGACTCGGGAATGGCGCCTCATCCGTTGGTATCCATATAGGTGTTTCCGCGGGAAGTGAGGACTGCGCATGGAAATCGTTCAGAGTGATCTACTCCGACACCACGGGCGCGTTCCGGCAGGACATCAAGAACGGGAAAAAGGGTTCCCCGTGCATGGGGTAAGACGCGAAAAGATCAAGCAGGTCACGGAAATTAGCATCGCTGGGGTTAAACGCTGCACCATTCTTGAACACGGTCCGTACAGATGGGACTGTCGGAAAGCGCTGGTATGGCTCCGTTGGCATCAGCAAGCCAGGGTGGGGAAAGGAGTCTCCCTGGGGCAATCCGTGGGGCACGACGGCACCAGGTCGCCAAGAGCCGTGCTCAGGCACCGATAGTCGCGCGGTCTGTAAATCTCCTGGGGCCAGAGCTGGGCCGTCCTGGGGCCGTCCGGGGGCGACCAACGACAACCGCTAACGGCCAACAACGACCAGGAGGGCGCGGCAGACTGCCGCGCCCTCCTGGTACGTCTGCCCAGCTAGACCCAGGTGTCCAGCCACATCCGCGACCGCCACTGGTCGATGGGGATCGCGGTGCCCGTGTACAGCGGCCAGAAGTAGATGAAGTTCCAGACGATCAGCAGGACCAGGACGCCCGCGCTCGCCGCGCCGATCACCCGGCGGCGTTCGCCGGCGCCGGGTGGGCCGAGGATGGCGCCGATCATCATGGCGACGGCCAGGCACAGGAACGGGACGAAGATGATGGCGTAGAAGAAGAAGATCGTGCGCTCCTGGTACATGAACCAGGGCAGGTAGCCGGCCGCGATGCCGCAGGCGATCGCGCCCGCGCGCCAGTCGCGGCGGAACGCCCAGCGCCACAGCACGTAGGCGATCGCGAAGCAGGCCGCCCACCACAGGAGCGGGGTGCCCAGGGCCAGCACCTCACGGGCGCACTTCTCGCCCGCGTCCGTGGGGCAGCCGTCCTTGCCGGGGACCGGGGACTCGTAGAAGAACGAGACCGGGCGGCCCATGACGAGCCAGCTCCACGGATTCGACTGGTACGTGTGCGGCGAGGAGAGGCCGACGTGGAACTCGTACACCTCGTGCTCGTAGTGCCACAGGCTGCGCAGCCAGTCGGGGAGGAAGGTCCAGCTGCCGCCCTTGCCGTCCGTCGCGGCCCAGTTGCGGAAGTAGCCGCCGGTGCCGTCCGTGGGGGAGAGGATCCAGCCGGTCCAGGAGACGAGGTAGGTGACGATCGCCACCGGGACCGTCGCCAGGAAGGTGATGCCGGTGTCGTGCTTCAGGACCGCGGTGTACGGGTGACGGGCGCCCGCGACCCGGCGCGAGGCGACGTCCCACAGCACCGCCATCACACAGAACGCGGCGATGACGTACAGACCGCTCCACTTGGTGCCGAGGGCGAGGCCCAGCATGAGACCGGCCACCCAGCGCCAGGGACGCCACCCCAGGCGGGTCGTCTCGGCGGTGTGCGCGTCGGGGCGTACGACACCGTCCTCGTCCGCGGGCAGCGCCGCCGCCAATCGGGCGCGCGCCCTGTCGCGGTCCACCACCAGACAGCCGAAGGCCGCCAGCACGAAGAACATCAGCACGCCGTCGAGCAGCGAGGTGCGGCTCATCACGAAGTGCAGCCCGTCCACCGCCATCAGCGCGCCCGCCAGGCAGCCCAGGAACGTCGAGCGGAACAGACGGCGCCCGATCCGGCACAGCAGCAGCACCGACAGCGTGCCGAGCACGGCCGTCATGAAGCGCCAGCCGAACGGGTTGAACCCGAACATCCATTCGCCGAGCCCGATGACGTACTTGCCGACCGGGGGATGGACGACGTACGAGGCGTCGGTGGGGATCGAGACGTGACCGCTGTTCTGCAGGATCAGGTCGTTGGCGTTCTTGTCCCAGTTGACCTCGTACCCGCGGTGGATCAGTGCCCAGGCGTCCTTGGCGTAGTACGTCTCGTCGAATATCACCTTCTTCGGGCTGCCCAGGTTCCAGAACCGCATCAGCCCCGCCATCAGCGTGACCAGGAGCGGGCCACCCCAGCCCGACCAGCGCGTGATGCGCTCGGCGACCTCGTGGCGCACCCCGAACGAGGCCCAGATACGGGGGCTGGGCTGGGCGTACGGAGGCACGAGGCGGTCGCGCACATCGCTGGTCGGCCTTGCCGTGTAGCCGAATCGGCGCAGCCGCTGTTGCCAGGACGGCGGCTGCTTTTCGGTGGCCTGGCCCTGCCGGGTGTCCGTCGAGGACGCGGTACTGGTCACCGCGCCATCGTAGGGAACGGGTCTGTGGGAGTCCCGTGCACGGGCCGTAAAGGGCGGATGAGGCTGTCACGAAGTGCCCCTGAGAGGATGGAACCGTGACAGGAACCCTTGTTTTGGCAGGCACTCCCATCGGCGACGTGGCCGATGCCCCGCCCCGGCTCGCTCAGGAGCTGGAGACCGCGGACGTCGTCGCCGCCGAGGACACCCGGCGGCTGCGCCGGCTGACCCAGGCGCTGGGCGTGCAGCCCGCCGGGCGTGTCGTGTCGTACTTCGAGGGGAACGAGGCGGCCCGGACGCCGGAACTCGTCGAGGCACTGGCCGGCGGGGCGCGCGTGCTGCTGGTGACCGACGCCGGGATGCCGTCCGTGTCGGATCCCGGGTACCGGCTGGTCGCGGCGGCCGTCGAGAAGGACATCAAGGTCACCGCCGTACCGGGGCCGTCCGCCGTGCTCACCGCGCTCGCGCTGTCCGGGCTGCCCGTCGACCGCTTCTGCTTCGAGGGGTTCCTGCCGAGGAAGGCGGGCGAGCGGCTCTCGCGGCTGCGGGAGGTCGCCGACGAGCGCCGGACGCTCGTCTACTTCGAGGCGCCGCACCGGCTCGACGACACCCTCGCCGCGATGGCCGAGGTCTTCGGCGACGCACGCCGGGCCGCCGTCTGCCGTGAGCTGACCAAGACGTACGAGGAGATCAAGCGCGGGGGGCTGGGAGAGCTGGCCGCCTGGGCCGCGGAGGGCGTGCGCGGGGAAATCACCGTCGTGGTCGAGGGAGCGCCCGAGAAGGGCGCCGAGGAGCTGGACGCCGAGGAGCTGGTGCGCCGGGTGCGGGTGCGCGAGGAGGCGGGGGAGCGGCGCAAGGAGGCCATCGCGGCGGTCGCGGCCGAGGCCGGGATTCCCAAGCGCGATGTCTTCGACGCGGTGGTCGCGGCGAAGAACGCCGAGAAGGCGGAGCGAAGCGCTCCGTAGGCGCTCCCTGGCCGCTCTATGAAGGGCAGGGGGGCGCGAAGCGCCCCATGGACGGGCAAAGGAGTGCCGCCGAAGGCAAAGCTCAGGCCTGGTCCCACAGCCGCTGCGGCAAGGAAAGGCCAAGACGGCTCCAACAGTCGACAGGTCTGATGCGCTCGCGTCGGCGGAGGCGTCCACTGGTCGAAGGGGCACACCCGCCCCGTCGACCAGCGGACAGCAGGAGCTGGAATGAGTGAGATCGCAGGCCGGGCAGGACACCGCAGCGCGGCTACCGCCGTCGTCCATGAGTCGTATTCCTTCGCCTGCATGCGCTGCGGGCACGGCTGGGAGCAGTCGTACGAGATTGAGCACCACCACGACGCCGAGGGCAGCGAGTTCGTGATGTACGTGGCGAACGGCCGTGTCGTGCCGTCGCCCCTGAGCCGCCCCTCCTGCCAGAACTGCGACGGACACGTGGTGCGCATCATGCGCGCCGGTCAGGTGTCCTCCGTCCAGAACTCCATGCACCACACGCAGAGCCCGCACCGCGCGGTGCCGCGGCAGCCGGCGGAAGTCCTCGACGAGGCCCACGACGGAACTCTCGACCAGCCGGCCCTGCCCAAGGAGCCGCACCACTGGCACCTCTCCGATCTGCTGCACCCCTTCCACCACCGCAAGGCAAGCTGACACCCGCCGGAAGAGGCTCGGCATGCCCCTTTCGTAGGATCGGGGCATGCCCTCCGACAAGACCGAAGCGCCGCCCCTCCCCGAACCCCTGCGGGTGCCCGTCGCCGACTCGCACACCCACCTCGACATGCAGTCCGGCACGGTCGAGGAAGGCCTCGCCAAGGCCGCGTCGGTCGGGGTGACCACGGTCGTCCAGGTCGGCTGCGACGTGAACGGCTCGCGCTGGGCCGCGCGGACGGCTGCCGAGTACGAGGCCGTCCACGCGACGGTCGCGCTGCACCCCAACGAAGCGCCCCGCATCGTGCACGGCGACCCGGACGGCTGGTCCCGCCAGGAGGCCAGGGGGCCCGGCGGTGACGGCGCCCTGGACGAGGCCCTCGCCGAGATCGACCGCCTCGCCGCCCTCCCCCAGGTCAAGGGCGTGGGCGAGACCGGGCTCGACTACTTCCGCACGGGCCCCGAGGGCAAGGCCGCCCAGGAACGGTCCTTCCGCGCCCACATCGAGATCGCCAAGCGTCACGGAAAAGCGCTGGTCATCCACGACCGCGACGCCCACACCGACGTGCTGCGCATCCTCAAGGAGGAGGGCGCCCCGGAACGGACCGTCTTCCACTGCTACTCCGGCGACGCCGAGATGGCCGAGATCTGCGCCGGCGCGGGCTACTTCATGTCCTTCGCCGGCAATATGACCTTCAAGAACGCCCAGCCGCTGCGCGACGCGATCGCCGTGGCCCCGCTGGAACTCCTCCTCGTCGAGACCGACGCGCCCTTCCTGACGCCCGCGCCGTACCGCGGACGGCCCAACGCGCCTTATCTCATTCCGGTCACAGTGCGTGCCATGGCGGCCGTGCGGGGCATCGACGAGGACGCGCTGGCGACAGGCCTCTCGGCGAACACGGCGCGCGCTTTTGATTACTGAGGGATAACGTTTCCGGTGCTTTCCCGGGGCCGCATGCCGGGGCAGTGTCGCGACACAGCGTAGCCGCGTTGCTTGGGAGAGTGACGATCGCTCCGCTAGGTTCTGGTCGCCCACCCGTCTCCCGCCACCACCCCGCTTGAGCCCTTCGGGCGCACCTTTTTCTCCACCGGCCCCCCTGGAGCGTGTCGTCGTGAGCAACTCGCAGTACGAGACGTATGGCCTGGCTGGAACGTCGTACGACCACGTCGGGACCTACGAGAATGACGAGAACCCTGAGCCGTACGGTGACGGCTACGCGGACTCGGACACCTATCGGGCGGCGTACGAGGTGGCTCAGTCGCAGGCTCCGACCGAGCCGATGCTGCCCCGGCAAGGGGACGGGCAGTCGGGCGACGCGGGGGCGCCCCGGGTGGGCGGTCGGGCCGCGGCCCGGCGCGAGGCTCGACGCAGACGGACCGCCGAACGCCCCGATCCGCTGCGCCGGCTGCTGCCGCAGGCGCTGGTCGTCGCCTTCCTGGCGGGCGGCACCTCCGCCTTCGTCGCCAACGACAAGGCTATCGAGCTCAGCGTCGACGGGAAGCCGCGCACGCTGCACACCTTCGCGGACGACGTGACCGAACTGCTCGCCGACGAGGGCGTGCGGGTGGGCGCGCATGACACCGTTGCGCCGGCCCCCGGCACCGCGCTGGCCAGCGGCGACGAGGTCGCGGTCCGCTACGGGCGTCCCGTGCACCTCACCCTCGACGGACACCGGCGCCGGGTGTGGACGACGGCGCACACCGTGGACGGGGCGCTCGAACAGCTGGGGGTACGTGCGGAGGGGGCGTATCTGTCGACCTCGCGCTCCCGGCGCATCGGCCGTGAGGGACTCGCGCTCGATGTGCGTACCGAGCGCACGGTGACGATCGTGGCGGACGGGCGGGCGCGGACGATCCGTACGAACGCGGCGACCGTGGCGGAGGCCGTCGAGGAGGCCGGGATCACCCTGCACGGCCAGGACACGACGTCCGTCCCGCTCGGGAGCTTTCCGCGGGACGGCCAGACAGTCGCCGTCATGCGGATCACCGGGACCAGGGAGATCCACGAGGAGCTGATCCCGTTCGAGGTACAGCGGACGAGTGATCCTTCGCTGTTTCGTGGCACGGAGGTCGTCGAGCGGGCCGGGGAGGCGGGGGCCCGGCGGGTCACGTACCTGCTGCGGACGGTCAACGGGGTCAAGCAGAAGCCGAGGCGGCTCAAGTCCGAGCTGGTGCGGTGGCCTCGGGCGCAGGTGGTGAGGGTCGGTACGAGGCCGCTGCCCGACTCGGTGCGGGGCGCCGACCATCTGAACTGGTCCGGGCTCGCGGCCTGCGAGTCCGGGGGCCGGCCCGGGGCCGTGGATCCCTCCGGCACCTACGGCGGCCTCTACCAGTTCGACTCCCACACCTGGCACCGCCTCGGCGGCTCCGGACGCCCCCAGGACGCGCCCCCCGAGGAACAGACCCTCCGGGCGAAGAAGCTGTATGTGCAGCGGGGGGCGAGTTCTTGGCCACATTGTGGGGGCCGGTTGCGGGGCTGAGGGTCTGGGGGCTGCCGCCCCCAGACCCCCGCTTCGGCCTGAACGGCCTCGTCCTCAAACGCCGGACGGGCTGACATACCTAGGGGCGCGGGGAACTGCGCGCCCAGCCCCCACCCTCCCGCAGCAAAAGAACCACCGCCGGGGGTCCGGGGGCGGAGCCCCCGGGGATGGGACGGGTAGGGGCGGCGGGGGCGAGAAACCGACGCCGCCCCGCCACCCCCGTACCCTTGGTGCGTGAGCAGCCCCACCCCCGACGCCCTCCTGGGCCCCGCCGACATCCGCGAACTCGCGGGCACCCTCGGCGTACGGCCCACCAAGCAGCGCGGCCAGAACTTCGTGATCGACGCGAACACCGTGCGGCGCATCGTGCGCACCGCCGACGTCCGCCCCGACGACATCGCGGTCGAGGTCGGCCCCGGCCTCGGCTCGCTGACCCTCGCCCTGCTGGAGGTGGCCGACCGGGTCATCGCCGTGGAGATCGACGACGTACTCGCCGGAGCGCTGCCCTCGACCATCGCCGCCCGTATGCCGGACCGCGCCGAGCGGTTCACGCTCGTGCACTCCGACGCCATGCGGGTGAGCGAGCTGCCGGGCCCCGCGCCCACCGCGCTCGTCGCCAACCTGCCGTACAACGTCGCCGTGCCGGTACTGCTGCACATGCTCGAAACCTTCCCGACCATCGAGCGCACGCTGGTGATGGTGCAGGCCGAGGTGGCGGACCGGCTCGCCGCCGCCCCCGGCTCGAAGGTGTACGGCGTCCCGTCCGTGAAGGCCAACTGGTACGCCGACGTGAAGCGCGCCGGCTCGATCGGCCGGAACGTCTTCTGGCCCGCGCCGAACGTCGACAGCGGGCTCGTCTCGCTGGTGCGGCGGGCGGAGCCGCTCAAGACCACGGCCTCCAAGCGCGAGGTGTTCGCCGTCGTCGACGCCGCCTTCGCCCAGCGCCGCAAGACGCTGAGGGCGGCCCTCGCGGGTTGGGCGGGTTCGGCCCCCGCCGCGGAGGCCGCGCTCGTCGCCGCCGGTGTCTCGCCGCAGGCACGTGGGGAGTCGCTCACGGTCGAGGAGTTCGCCCGTATCGCCGAGAACCGTATCGACGAGAACGCCGAGAACGCCGAGAACAAGGAGAGCGCCCAGCCGTGACGGAGACGGTGACAGTACGCGTCCCTGCCAAGGTCAACGTCCAGCTCGCGGTGGGCGGCGCCCGCCCCGACGGCTTCCACGAACTGGCCAACGTCTTTTTCGCGGTCGGCCTGTACGACCACGTCACCGTGACCCCGTCCGACGAGCTGCGCATCACCTGCGAGGGCCCGGACGCCGATCAGGTCCCCCTCGACCGTACGAACCTGGCGGCCCGCGCGGCGCTCGAGCTCGCCCGCCGCCACGGCGTCGAACCCGCCGTCCACCTCCACATCATCAAGGACATCCCCGTCGCGGGCGGCATGGCGGGCGGCAGCGCCGACGGCGCGGGCGCGCTCGTCGCCTGCGACGCCCTGTGGGGTACGAACGCCTCCCGCGACGAACTCCTCGACATCTGCGCCGAGCTGGGCAGCGACGTGCCGTTCAGTCTGGTGGGCGGGGCGGCGCTGGGCACCGGGCGCGGCGAGAAGCTCAGGGCCCTGGAGGTCGGCGGCACCTTCCACTGGGTGTTCGCGATGGCCGACCGCGGGCTGTCGACCCCGGCGGTCTTCCGGGAGTTCGACCGGCTGAACGACGGGGTGCGGATTCCCGAGCCCGTCGCCTCCCAGGAACTGCTCGACGCCCTGGCCAAGGGCGACCCCGCCGCCCTCGCGGCCGCCGTCTCCAACGATCTCCAGCCCGCCGCCCTCTCCCTCTTCCCGGCCCTCGCCGACACCCTCGCCGCGGGCCGCACGGCGGGCGCCCTCGCCGCGCTCGTCTCCGGCTCGGGTCCGACCACGGCCTTCCTCGCGCCCGACGCCGAGTCGGCGGCGACGGTCGCCGACGCGCTGCGCGCCTCCGGCACCTGCCGGGCGGTACGGGTCGCGGCGGGACCCGCGCCCGGCGCCACGGTCGTCTGACGGCCCGTACTCAGACGCGAGTTGAGTACGGGAGCGCTGACGCGGTGCGGGCCCGCGGCGCGACCGTACTCGTATGGGATCAAGCGCTCGTGACCTCGCCGCGGCCACACCCGCCTCGCGCGACAAGTACATCGACCTGCTGCGGGTCGCCTCGCTCGGCACGGTGGTGCTCGGGCACTGGCTGATGGCCGCCGTGTCGGTGCGCGGCGACGGGCAGGTCGAGGTCGGGAATCTGCTCGCCGTGGAGCCCCGGCTCCAACTGCTCACCTGGGCGCTCCAGGTCATGCCGGTCTTCTTCTTCGTCGGCGGCTTCTCGCACGCGCTGTCGTACCGCTCCTTGCGAAAGAAGGCGGGCACAGCGGTGTACTCCGACTTCGTACGCGCCCGACTGCAGCGGCTGCTGCGTCCGACGGTGGTGTTCATCGGGGTGTGGGGGCTGGCCGCCCTGGCGCTTCAGCTCGCGGGTGAGGGAGGCGGGTTGCTGGATGTCTCGTTGCGTCTGGTCGCCCAGCCGTTGTGGTTCATCGGGATCTATCTGGCGATGGTGGCCTTCACACCGCCGCTGCTCGGGCTGCACGAGAAGTACGGATGGGGCGCGTTCGGCGGGCTGGTGGCCGCGGCCGGGCTCGTGGACGTGGCTCGGTTCGGCTTCGGAGTGCCGTACGTCGAGTCCCTGAACTTCGCGTTCGTCTGGCTCGCCGTCCATCAGCTCGGATTCCTGCGCGCGGACGGAAGGCTGGGGAGGCCGTACGTCCTCGCGGGCGTCGGGCTCGCCGGGGCCGTGCTCCTGGTGGCGTACGGGCCGTATCCGCTGTCCATGGTCGGTATGCCCGGCGAGAAGATCTCGAACATGGCGCCGCCCACCTTCGCGCTGCTGTGCCACGGGCTGTGGCTGGTCGGCGGAGTGGAGATGTTGCGGAGGTTTGCGGAGCGATGGTTGCGCAGCCCGCGGGTGTGGCGCGCCGTCATTGCGGCCAACGGAATATCTATGACGGCATTTCTGTGGCACCTCACGGCGATGCTCGGGGTGTACGGGGCGCTGCTGACGCTGGGCGTGCGGCTGCCGGAGCCCGCCACGGGTGAGTGGTGGGCGCAGGTGCCGCCCCGGATCGTGGCGGCGGGGGTGCTGACAGGGGTGTTGGTCGCGCTGTTCCGGCGGTGTGAACAGCACTCTTCCGTACGGGAGTTGGTGTCCTCGTCCGCAGGTGGGAGGGGGGCCGCCGCCCTGGGTGTCACCCTCTGCCTCTTCGGGGTGCTCGGGCTTTCCATGGTCGGTTTCGGGGGGCTGCTGGACGGGCGTACGGCGGTGTTGATCGCTGTCCAGGTGACGGCTCCGGTGGCGGTGGCGATGACCCTCGCGGGGTGGCTGTTGGTGGAGCGGGCGGGGCGCGGGCGATCGAATGCTGCATAAATATGCAGGAGACCTGTTGCCTATGTCGCCGTAGTTCTGTTCTTACCCATCGCCCCCATGGCCCCTTTCGCGCGCTCTGCCCCCTCGTAGGGTGCTGGCATGATCAGGCGTCCCCGGTCTCTAGTTACCGGTGGTAATCCCGTGTGCGCGGCCGTGCCCGCGCGACGGACGAGAGGGGCTTCCCCATGGGTCACATGGACCACTTCAGTGCAGGATGGGTCACCCCCGTCCTGTCCTACGCGATGGCCTGCGTCGGTTCCGCACTCGGACTGCGGTGCACGGTCAGGGCACTCGAAGCCGACGGCGCCTCGAAACGGAACTGGCTGCTGATGGCCTCCGTCGCCATCGGCTCCGGCATCTGGACCATGCACTTCATCGCCATGATGGGCTTCAGTGTCGACGGGACGCCGATCCGCTACGACATCCCGCTGACCGTCCTCAGCCTGCTGATGTCGGTCGCCGTCGTCGGCGCGGGCGTCTTCACCGCCGGGTACGGGCGGTCCGCCGTGCGGGCCGTGGCGCTCGGCGGGATCGGCACCGGGCTCGGCGTCGCGGCCATGCACTACACCGGCATGGCCGCGCTCAACCTGCACGGCGAGGTCGGATACGACCCCACCCTCGTCATCGCCTCCGTCATCATCGCCATCGTCGCCGCGACCGCCGCGCTCACGCTCACCCTCATCGTGCGCGGGCCCGTGCTCGCCACCGCCGCCGCGCTCGTCATGGGACTCGCGGTCAGCACCATGCACTACACCGGCATGTACGCCGTGAAGATCGACCTCGCGCCCAGCAGCGCCACGCTCTCCGGAGCCACGGCCACCGAGTTCATCTTCCCGCTCGCCGTGGTGCTCGGCTCCTTCCTCTTCCTCACCTCCGCGTACGTCGCGCTGTCCCCGACCGGCAAGCGCGAGGAGTCGGCTGCCGCCGCGCAGCTGCTGCGCGAGGTCGAGCTGTCGACCGCGTGAGTCGCCGGGTGCGCTCGTGTGCTTTACGGCTGCTCGAGTTCCTGCCCACAGCTGTCTCTGACACCACAGCTCTCCCTGACTTCCTCGCCACAGCGCTCCCTGACTTCCGCCTCACAGCCCCCTGCGCTTCCCTCCGTTGCAACTCCCCCTGAACGAGGTCCCCCCATGCGTGTCCCCCGCACGCCCGCCCGGCTGCGCCCCAGATCGGTCCGCGCGAAAATCGTCTCGCTGCTGATGCTGCCCATCGTGTCCCTGATGGCACTGTGGGGCTTCGCCGCCGTGACCACCGCGTCCAGCATCGGCGACCTGGAACGCGCCAAGAGCGTCAACTCCGAACTCCTCGCCCCCGTCGGCGACTTCGTCACCGCTCTGCAGAACGAGCGGACCGCCACCCTTCGCTATGTGGCAGCACCCGCCGACGGTTCACTCACCGCCCTGAAAACCGCGCGCTCCACCACGGACAAGGCCGCCTCCGTACTGCTCGACGGCGTCAACGCCTCCAGCTCCGACGCCGAGCTGCTGAACGCCGGGCTGCAGGGCCGTCTCGAACGTCTCCAGTCCGACGCGGGCGGGCTGACCGCACTGCGTTCGGAAGTCGGCGTTAAGGGGGCGGCGCCCTCGGCGGCGTACACGAAGTACTCCGCGATCATCGAGCACGGCTTCTCCGTCACCGGTGCGCTCACCGGGGACGAGACCACCGACGCGACCTCCGAGGCCCGCGTCGTCCTCGAACTCTCCCGGGCGCGCGAGGCCGTCGCGCGAGAGCGGGCACTGCTCGCGGCCGGGGGCGGGGCCGGGACGCTGAGCGGCACCGAGTACGCGCTGTTCGTCGGGGCTGTCGCCACTCAGCGGGAGCTGCTGACGCCTGCCGTCGCCGATCTGAAGGCCGAGCACCGGGCGGCGTACAACACGGTTCTGAAGGGTGACGGGTACGCGCGGTTGGCGGCCGTCGAGGATCGGGTGCGCGATGCCGGGCCGGGCGCCTCGGCCGTGTCGGCCGACTCCCTGGAGGGCTGGGACGGCGCTGTCAGCGGTGTCCTGGCCGGGCTGACCAAGGCGGAGGCCGGGGCCGGTACGACCGCCGCGGCGAAGGCGAACCCGTTCGGCTGGGACACGCTCGGCGCGTCCGGGGTCGCGGTGGTGCTGGGTCTGGTGGGTGTGCTGCTGTCACTGCTGGTGTCCGTGCTGGTCGGGCGCGGCCTGATCGTCGAACTGCTCGATCTGCGGAACTCCGCGCTCGAGGTCGCCGGGCGCCGGCTGCCGCAGGCCATGCGGCGACTGCACGCCGGGCAGGGCGTCGACATCGACGCCGAGGCGCCCATGCGGCGGCTGGTGGGCGACGAGCTGGCCCAGGTGGGCACGGCCCTGACCGCCGTCCAGCGGGCGGCGCTCAAGGCCGCGTCCGAGCGGGCCGAGCTGCTGAGCGGTATCTCGGGGGTGTACGTGAGCCTCGCGCGCCGCAGTCAGGTGCTGCTGCACCGGCAGCTCGACCTGCTCGCCACGATGGAGCAGCGGCAGCGGGACCACGGGGAGCTGCAGGACCTCTACCGCGTCGACTACCTCGCGACTCGCATGCGGCGCCACTCCGAGAGCCTCCTCATCCTGTCCGGGATCGCGCCCGGACGAGGCTGGCGTACGCCGATCGCGCTCGCGGATGTGCTGCGGGCGGCGGTCGCGGAGATCGAGGACGCCACCCGGGTGCAGATCTGGGCCGTGCCGAGGGTGTCGGTGGCGGGGGGCTCGGTGGCGGACGTGATCCACCTGCTGGCCGAGCTCGTCGAGAACGCCGCCGCCTTCTCGCCGCCCAGCACGCAGGTGCAGCTGAAGGCCGCGCGGTTGCGGGACGGGGTGCTCATCGAGGTCGAGGACAGCGGCTTCGGCATGAACGAGGACGCCATGGCCGAGGCCAACCGGAAGATCCAGGCCCAGCGGGTCGATCTCCTCGACGCCAAGCAGATCGGGCTGTTCGTGGTGAACCGGCTGGCCGAGCGGCAGGGTCTGCGCGTGGAACTCCGCCCGACGCCGAGCGGAGGCGTCACCGCGGCCGTCCTCATTCCCGAGAGTCTGCTGCGGGACGACATGCCTGTGCACGATCGGGCGGTGGGGGATGGTGGCCAGGGCCATGGCCGCTCGCTGGCTCCGGCATCGGCGCTGATCCCACGGCAGCGGCTTTCTGACGGCTGAGGCGGGTCTTCCTCGCCCCCGCCGCCCCTACCCAGTCCCGTCCCCCTGGGGGCTCCGCCCCCGGACCCCCGTTTCGGCCTGAACGGCCTCGTCCTCAATCGCCGGACGGGCTGAGATGCCTAGGGGCGCGGGGAACTGCGCGCCCAGCCCCCACCCTCCCGCAGCAAAGGAACCACCTGCCGGGGGTCCGGGGGCGGAGCCCCCGGGGGATGGGACGGGTAGGGGCGGCGGGGGCGAGAACAGCCGAGGCCCGCCGGAGGCCGGGCGCAGACTACCCTTGAGGGTCGATCGTCCCCCTTGTCAGGAGAGAAATGGCCGTCAACCTGGTCAATGTCGAGTCCGTCAGCAAGGTGTACGGCACCCGTGCCCTGCTCGACGGAGTCTCCCTCGGCGTCAGCGAGGGCGACCGCATCGGCGTGGTGGGCCGCAACGGCGACGGCAAGACCACCCTCATCCGGATGCTCGCCAAGCTGGAGGAGGCCGACACCGGAAGGGTCACGCACTCCGGCGGCCTGCACCTCGGCGTACTCACCCAGCACGATTCGCTCGACCCCACGGCCACCGTCCGCCACGAGGTCATCCGCGACCTGGCCGACCACGAGTGGGCGGGCAACGCCAAGATCAGGGACGTACTGACGGGCTTGTTCGGAGGGCTGGACCTCCCCGGGTTCCCGCAGGGCCTCGACACCGTCATCGGCCCCCTCTCCGGCGGCGAACGCCGCCGCATCGCCCTCGCCAAACTGCTCATCGAGGAGCAGGACCTGATCATCCTCGACGAGCCCACCAACCACCTGGACGTCGAGGGCATCGCCTGGCTCGCCCAGCACCTGCGCGAACGCCGCTCCGCACTGGTGTGCGTCACCCACGACCGCTGGTTCCTCGACCAGGTCTGCACCCGCATGTGGGACGTGCAGAAGGGCGATGTGTACGAGTACGAGGGCGGCTACTCCGACTACGTGTTCGCCCGTGCCGAGCGCGAGCGCATCGCCGCCACCGAGGAGGTCAAGCGGCAGAACCTGGTCCGCAAGGAGCTGGCGTGGCTGCGCCGCGGCGCCCCCGCCCGCACCTCCAAGCCCCGCTTCCGCGTCGAGGCCGCCAACGAGCTCATCGCGGACGTACCGCCGCCGCGCGACAAGAGCGAGCTGATGAAGTTCGCCAGCTCCCGGCTCGGCAAGACCGTCTTCGACCTCGAGGACGTGACCGTCCAGGCGGGCCCGAAGGTGCTGCTCAAGCACCTCACCTGGCAGCTCGGCCCCGGCGACCGGGTCGGCCTCGTGGGCGTGAACGGCGCCGGCAAGACCTCCCTCCTGCGCGCCATGGCCGAGGCCGCCCGCAGCGAGGGCGAGCGGCAGCCCGCGGCCGGCCGGATCCTCACCGGCAAGACCGTCAAGCTCGCCTACCTCTCCCAGGAAGTCACCGAACTCGAGCCGACTCTGCGGGTGTTGCAGGCCGTCCAGGCCGTGCGCGACCGCGTCGACCTCGGCAAGGGGCGGGAGATGACCGCGGGGCAGCTCTGCGAGACGTTCGGCTTCAACAAGGAGAAGCAGTGGACGCCGGTCGGAGACCTGTCCGGTGGTGAGCGGCGGCGGCTCCAGCTGCTGCGTCTGCTGATGGACGAGCCCAACGTCCTCTTCCTCGACGAGCCCACCAACGACCTCGACATCGAGACGCTGACCCAGCTGGAGGACCTGCTCGACGGCTGGCCCGGTTCGATGGTCGTGATCTCCCACGACCGGTTCTTCGTCGAGCGCACGACGGACAACGTGTTCGCGCTGCTCGGCGACGGCACGCTGCGGATGCTGCCGCGCGGGATCGACGAGTACCTGGAGCGGCGCAAGCGGATGGAGGAGGTCGCCGCGGCCGCCGTACTCGCCGCCGCCCCGGCGTCCGCCAAGACCGCGTCCGCCGTGTCCGCCGCGGACGCGCGCGCCGCGAAGAAGGAACTGCAGAGGATCGAGCGGCAGCTCGACAAGATCTCCGAGAAGGAGACCAAGCTGCACGCCCAAATCGCCGACAACGCCACGGACTTCGGGAAGGTGGCCAAACTCGACGCCGAACTGCGCGAGTTGGCCGGCGAGCGCGAGGATCTGGAGCTGCGCTGGCTGGAGCTCGCCGAGGACGCGTAAGCCTCCGAAGGTGCTCTGGTGCAAGGAGGGGCCGGACGCGCCCGCTTCCGGTGCCGACGCCCCCGGCATGTGGATCACCGACAAGGTCGTGGTGAAGGCCGCGTACAAGCAGGTGGTCTACGCCGCCAAGCCGTACGACGCGGACGACAAGGCGTACTTGGCGATCGCGTTCGCCGCGCAGTAGCCGAACCACCCTTGTGATCATGGACCTTTCATGACCCCGCTCCTGCTCAGGCGCGGGGTCGTGCGCTTACCCCTCATCACACCCGAATGCGAGGAATTTTGATATTCCGGGGCACTTCTCTCCAGTAGGGGAAGCGCAACGTCGAACAAGCGTGTAGCTTCCGGGGATGGAGAGCCGGGGGGCTTCTAATCCGCGGGGAACCAGTGGGGATGTCTGGGGGGACTGGGGGGTTGCTCGATGGGAGTGCGGCTCATGGTGGTCGATGACCACCGATTGCTCGCCGAGGCGCTGGCCTCGGCATTGAAGCTGCGCGGGCACCGGGTGCTCGCCGCGGCGGCGCCCGCCGCGGGTGCGGCGGAGCTGGTGATCACAAGGGCACCCGAGGTGTGCCTGATCGGCACGGCGACACCGGCCGAGCCGGGAATCTTCGACCCGGTGATCAAGATCAAACGGGAGCGCCCGCAGGTGGCGATCCTGGTCCTGGGCCCGGTCCCGAATCCGCGCGGCATCGCCGCCGCGTTCGCCGCCGGCGCCTCGGGCTACGTACGCCATGACGAGCGCATCGAGGGTGTCGAGCGCGCGATCATGAAGGCGAGGTCGGGCGAGGCGGCGGTGGCCCCGGCTCTGCTCCAAGGCGCCTTCAGTGAGCTCCTCAACCCCGCCGCCCAGCCGGACGACGAGGGTCAACGCCTGCTCCAGATGCTGACACCGAGGGAGGTGGAGGTCTTGGTGCGGGTGGCCGACGGCGAGGACACCCGCCTGATCGCGGCCGGCATGGGCATCGCCCCGTCCACGGCACGGACCCACGTCCAGCGGGTCCTGATGAAACTGGGGGTGGGCTCGCGGCTGGAGGCGGCGGCGCTGGCGGCGCGTACGGGGCTGCTGGACCGGGTGGGGCCGGTGGCGCGGTCGTCCGCGGACACACTTCCGTAGCCGGCCAGGAATTGCCGTTGTGAAAGTGAAATTGCGCGAGTGAAATGCGGAGGCGGCCCGTCCGGGTCAAGCGGGATGCGAAATACCGAACCGGGCGAGCCGCTGATTTCAGAAATAGGCGACAATCCACGATTGTGGCCCTACCATCGCGTGATGCGCATCTCCGAGCTCGAAGAAGCCAATGCCCGTACGTTAGCCCACACGATTTCCGTCCGGCCGGTCTCCGCGGGCGACATTATCCGTACCCATCGCAAGAAGTACCCTTATCGGGGATTTGTCGAGATCGACTCCCCGTACTGCCCGCCATTCCTCATGTTCTGTGTGAACGATGACGCGGTCGCCCTCGAAACGCTGTGGAACGGTCATTTCGGTTACGAGCCCGGCAGCCTCTCCACGTGGGCACGGCTGGCCGCGAAGAGCAGGACGATCGCCGACGTCGGCGCGCACGTCGGGTACTTCTCGCTGATCGCCGCGCTCGCCAACCCCGCGGCGAAGGTGCATGCGTTCGAGCCGGTGGACCAGGTCCACGCCCGCCTCGCCGTGAACCTACGGACGAACAACGCCCAGAACGTGAAGCGTTACCAAGCGGGAATGTCCAGCGAGCCGGGGTGGGCCGACATCAGCGTCCGCTTCTCGGGGAATCTCCTCTCGACGGGCTCGTCCCTGGAGCATGTCCCTGAGGGCGCCGAGATGAAGCGCATTCAACTGCTGACTCTCGACGAAGTGTTCTCGGACAAGAAGTTGGACCTCATCAAGATTGACGTCGAGGGCCACGAAATGTCGGTCCTGCAGGGCGCTCGACAGGTGTTGAAGCGCGACCGGCCGACCGTGATCCTCGAGGCGCTGGTCGACGCGCCACTGGACCCGCTCCTCGCCGAGTTCGGCCCGCTCGGCTACGACTGCGATTGGGTTGCCGAAGCCGACGGCTCGCTTGTCCCGTCGTCCGAGCCCCGGCCACGCGGCACACGGAATCTGCTGTTCACGCCCTGCGACTAGGACCCTCGGAAACCGTGAACACTTTGCCGGAAACGTGTTCACGGTTTCCGGCACCCAGGGGGGCGGGGCGCACGTGTTACTCCGACGGTGGCCGCTCCTCCTCGGGCGCCGACACCGGTACCGGCGCAGCCAGCGGGCGTAGCCACAGCCACACCAGGAAAAACAGGCCCAGGGCGAGCATGCCCAGGCCCGTCCAGAGGTTGATGTTGACGCCCTCCGCCTTGTCGAGGTCGGCGTCGGAGACGGCGAGGCCGGCGATCGTGACGATGATGCCGTAGAGGACGAACAGGCCGCCGATGATGGTGCGGATGTCGAAGAGGCGGGTGGCGGTCGCGGATTGGTGCTCCAGCTCCGTGACCTCGCGCTGGAGGTCGCGGTCCGAGTAATGGTCGTGATGGTCGGACATGGTTTCTTAATCCTCCCTCGTCAGAACGAGATCGAACGAGATCAGAACGAGAACGGGATGTAGCAGGCCGCGGCCAGGATGATCGCGCCCCAGCCCAGCAGGGCCGGCTTGCGGTACCAGGCGTCGTCGCCGACGGCGGGCGGCTCGGCCATGCCGGGGGAGCGGGTGCCGTAGACCAGGCCCTGGAGGTCCTCCGTCGGCTTGGGGGCGGTGAAGAGCGAGACCGCCACCATCACCACCGCGCCGGCCACGAAGCCCGCGATCGCCGAGACGAAGTTGGCGCCCTGGTCGGAGGGGATGCCGATGATTCCCTGCTTGTAGATGACGAAGTAGTTGATCATCGCTGCCGTCGTGCCCGCCAGCAGGCCCCAGAAGCCCGACTTCACCGACGCCCGCTTCCAGAACATGCCGACGATGAAGACCACGAACATCGGCACGTTGAAGAAGGAGAAGAGTGTCTGGAGGTAGCTCATGATGTTGGAGAAGGACGAGGCCAGGAACGCCGTGCCGATCGAGGCCAGGACGCCGATCACGGTGATCAGGCGGCCGAAGCGGACGTAGTAGGTGTCCTCCCGGTCCTGCACCACGTACCTCGCCCAGATGTCCGTCGTGAACACCGTGTTGAAGGACGAGACGTTGGCCGCCATGCCCGCCATGAAGGCCGCCAGCAGGCCGGTCACCGCGATGCCGAGCACGCCGTTGGGCAGGAGCTCCTGCATCAGGTAGGGAACCGCGTCGTTGTACTGGAGATCCGAGCCCGCCGTGCCGATCTTCGGGACCAGGACCGCCGCCACCAGGCCCGGGATCATCACCAGGAAGACGACGAAGATCTTCGGGAACGCCGCGATCAGGGGCGTCCGCTGGGCCGCGGAGAGGTTCTTGGCCGACAGCGCGCGCTGGACCTCGGCGTAGTTCGTCGTCCAGTAGCCGAAGGAGAGGACGAAGCCGAGGCCCAGGACGATGGTCAGCCAGTTGGCGCCCAGCGGGTTGTCGCTGCCGATGCCCGTACCGCCCCACGCCGTCATGAAGTTCGCGCCGTGGCTCGCTTCGAGCGAGTCCTCCAGGCCGCCCCAGCCGCCCACCCGCTTCAGACCGAGTACGGCGATCGGGATCAGCGCGGCGAGGATGACGAAGAACTGCAGCACCTCGTTGTAGATCGCGGACGACAGACCGCCGAGGGTGATGTAGGCGAGGACGAAGAAGCCCGCGACGACGATCGCCACCCACTGCGGCCAGCCGAGCAGGGCCTCGACCACGATCGCCAGTGAGTAGAGATTGACGCCCGCGATCAGGATCGCGGCGAAGGCGAACAGGATCGAGCTCAGCAGATGCGCCGCTTTGTCGAAGCGCAGGAGCAGGAACTCCGGGACCGAGCGGACCTTCGAGCCGTAGTAGAACGGCATCATCACCAGGCCGAGGAAGACCATGGCGGGAATGGCGCCGATCCAGTACCAGTGCACGGTGTAGACGCCGTACTGCGCGCTGTTCGCGGCCATGCCCAGGATCTCGGTGGCACCCAGGTTGGCCGAGATGAACGCGAGGCCGGTGATCCAGGCGGGCAGCGAGCGCCCGGAGAGGAAGAAGTCGAGGCTGGTCTTGACCGAGCGCTTGGCGGCGAAGCCGATGCCGAGCACGACGACGAAGTAGATGCCGAGGATCGCGTAGTCGAGCCCGTTCGTGGGGAGCCGGAGCTCGGCAGCCAGGTGGGTCCCGGCTCCGTCGGCCAGGTAGGTGGGGGTAGGCATGCCGGTATCTATGCCCCACGCGCCTCATAACGCTGCCCAAGCTTCACAGACACCCCCCAAACCCCCACGGCCATTGACGTTGCTGTTGCTTTGTGGTTTGTTGTGTTTGGTTATGTTGGGTGGTTTGATGCGGTGTGGATGAGGAGTCCAGCGGTGAAGAAGACCTCGACCCGGTTGGCCGACGGTCGTGAGCTGATCTACTACGACTCACGCGACGACATGGTGCGCGACGCCGTCGACCGACGTCCGCTCGATCCGACCGTCACCACCTCCCAGGTGCGCCGGGACCCCCTGCTCGGCGACTCGGTGGCGATCGCCTCGCACCGCCAGGGGCGCACCTATCACCCCCCGGCGAACGAGTGCCCCCTGTGCCCGTCCCAGGGCGACCGGCTCAGCGAGATCCCCGACTCCTCGTACGACGTCGCGGTCTTCGAGAACCGTTTCCCGTCCCTGGCCGGTGACTCCGGCCGCTGTGAGGTCGTCTGCTTCACCTCCGACCACGACTCGTCCTTCGCCGACCTGACCGAGGAACAGGCGGGGCTCGTCCTGGAGGCGTGGACCGACCGGACCGCCGAGCTGTCCCACCTCCCCGCCGTCGAACAGGTCTTCTGCTTCGAGAACCGCGGCGCCGAGATCGGCGTCACCCTCGGCCACCCGCACGGGCAGATCTACGCCTACCCCTTCACCACCCCGCGTACGGCGCTGATGCTGCGCTCCCTCGCGGCGCACAAGGAGGCCACCGGCGGTGAGAACCTCTTCGACGAGGTCGTCGCGCGCGAACTCGCGGAGGGCGAGCGGGTCGTCCTGGCGACCGAGCACTGGGTGGCCTTCGTGCCGTACGCCGCCCACTGGCCGTACGAGGTCCACCTCTACCCGCGCCGTCGCGTGCCCGACCTGCTCGGGCTCGACGAGGACGCACGCAAAGAATTCCCTCAGGTGTATCTGGAACTCTTGAGGCGCTTCGACCGGATTTTCGGTGAGGGCGAGCCTCCGACGCCGTACATCGCCGCCTGGCACCAGGCGCCCTTCGGCGCGCTGGAGGAGTTCGAAGGCGTCAACCGGGACGACTTCGCGCTCCACCTCGAGCTTTTCACCATTCGCCGCACTTCCGGCAAGCTGAAGTTCCTCGCGGGCTCCGAGTCCGGCATGAGCGTGTTCATCAACGACGTGCCGCCGGAGTCCGCGGCCCAGCGACTGCGAGAGGTAGCGAGTTCATGAGTGGGAAGTACCTGGTCACCGGCGGCGCGGGCTATGTCGGCAGCGTCGTCGCGCAGCATCTGATCGAGGCCGGCCACGAGGTCACCGTCCTCGACAACCTTTCCACCGGCTTCCGCGAGGGCGTCCCGGCCGGGGCCTCCTTCATCGAGGGCGACATCCGCGACGCCGCCAAATGGCTGGACTCGTCGTACGACGCCGTGCTCCACTTCGCCGCGTTCTCACAGGTCGGCGAGTCCGTCGTCAAGCCCGAGAAGTACTGGGACAACAACGTCGGCGGCACGATGGCGCTGCTCGCCGCGATGCGCGAGGCGGGCGTCCGCAAGCTGGTCTTCTCGTCCACCGCGGCGACGTACGGCGAGCCGGAGCAGACCCCGATCCTCGAGTCCGCGCCGACCAAGCCCACCAACCCGTACGGCGCCTCCAAGCTCGCCGTCGACCACATGATCTCCGGTGAGGCGGCGGCGCACGGACTGGGCGCGGTCTCCCTGCGCTACTTCAACGTGGCGGGCGCGTACGGGGAGTGCGGCGAGCGGCACGACCCCGAGTCGCACCTCATTCCGCTGGTGCTCCAGGTCGCACAGGGCCGCCGGGACGCGATCTCCGTCTTCGGCGACGACTACCCGACGCCGGACGGCACCTGCATCCGCGACTACATCCACGTCGCGGACCTGGCCGAGGCCCACCTGCTCGCGGTCGAGTCCGCCACCCCCGGCGAACACCTCATCTGCAACCTCGGCAACGGCAACGGCTTCTCCGTCCGCGAGGTCATCGAGACCGTCCGCCAGGTGACCGGGCACCCGATCCCCGAGGTCATGGCCCCGCGCCGGGCCGGTGACCCGGCGGTGCTGGTCGCCTCGGCGGCGACCGCGCGCGAGCGGCTCGGCTGGAACCCGTCCCGCGCGGATCTCGCGGGGATCGTCGCGGACGCGTGGGCGTTCGCTCAGAACAGGGAGCAGTAATTCGGTGGGCGTACGCGAGGGCTTCGAAGAGCTGTACGGGGTGGAGCCGGAGGGCGTCTGGGCGGCGCCCGGCCGGGTCAACCTGATCGGCGAGTACACGGACTTCAACGAGGGGTTCGTGATGCCGCTCGCCCTGCCGCACACGGCGGTCGCGGCGGTCTCCCGCCGGGATGACGGCGTGCTGCGGCTGCACTCGGCCGACATCGAGGGGCCGGTCGTCGAGCTGCGCGTCGACGAGCTGGCGCCGCTGACGAACACCAGCTGGGCCGCGTACCCGGCGGGTGTCGTCTGGGCGCTGCGCGAGGCGGGGCACACGATCACCGGTGCCGACGTGCACCTCGCGTCGACCGTGCCGACGGGCGCGGGCCTGTCCTCTTCCGCCGCCCTCGAGGTCGTGATGGCGCTCGCCCTCAACGACCTGTACGAACTCGACCTCCCCCGGCCCGAGTTGGCCCGGCTCGCGCAGCGCGCCGAGAACGACTTCGTCGGGGTGCCCTGCGGGATCATGGACCAGACGGCGTCGGCGTGCTGCGTCGAGGGGCAGGCCCTGCACCTCGACTGCCGCGACCTGTCCATCCGCCAGGTCCCCTTCGACCTGGCCTCCCACGGGCTGGAGTTGCTGGTCGTCGACAGCCGCGTCAAGCACGCGCTGGGCGACGGCGAGTACGCCGAGCGGCGCGAAGGGTGCGAGGAGGGCGCACGGTTGCTCGGCGTCTCGCACCTGCGGGATGTCGCGTACGACGAGCTCGACGCGGCCCTCGCACGCCTCGACGACGAGCGCGTACGCCGTTACGTACGCCATGTCGTCTCGGACGATCACCGGGTGGAGCGCGTCATCGCGCTGCTGGACGCCGGTGACGTCCGGGCGATCGGCCCCGTACTCACGGACGGGCACGCCTCCCTCCGCGACGACCTGCGCATCTCCTGCGACGAGCTGGACCTGGTCGTCGCCACCGCCAACACCGCCGGCGCGCTGGGCGCCCGCATGACGGGCGGCGGCTTCGGCGGCTCGGCGATCGTGCTGGCCGAGTCCGCCGACGTGGACACGATCACCAAGGCCGTGACAGAGGCCTTCGCCGCGGCGGGCTACACGGCACCCCGGGTGTTCCCGGCGGTGCCTTCGGCGGGGGCGCGACGGGTGAGCTGAACCCCGCGATCAGCCCCACCCACCCGCACCCAAAGATTCAGCGCAGATATTTGGTCAAGGTGTACTCCGTGATCCCCGGCGGATAGTCGGGGATCACGCACACCACCTCATACCCCTGCTTCTTGTAGAACTCGGGCGCCTGGAAGTCCCATGTCTCCAGGCGGGAGCCCGTGCAGCCGCGCTCCTCACGGGCCACGCGCTCCCCCTCGGCCAGCAGCCGGGAGCCGAGCCCCGCGCCCCGGTGCCGATCGTCGACCCACAGATACGTCACGTGCAGCCACGTCGTCCAGGTGTGCCCGACCAGTCCGCCCGCGAGGGCGCCGGTGGCGTCCAAGGCCCAGATGTGGAGCGGAAGTTCCCGTTCACCAGGGGTTCCCCGCAGGGCGCGGAGAACGGGAGACGCCTGTGTGTTGGTGTCGAGCAGTCGCCGGCGGAGCAGTTCACGCCGTTCTTTGTCTACTCCTGTCTCCATACGAAACATACGACTCACCATAAACGCGCTGGCCAATCAGTTCTGCAATTTGCCTTCCCCTCCCGGCCCCCGGCCTTACTCTGTGAACAGCGCCGGTGGGGGCCGGTGCTGATCAGGGGGCGAGACAGTCGGGTACGACGCCCGAAGTGGGGGTAGCAGTTACAGCACGGCGGCGGCCGTGCGGCTGCGGTACCCCATTTCCCGGCCCGGAGTTCGGGCTCGGAACACTTCGGGTGTCGTACCTGCGCCGGTCGTCCCCCGAGCAGTGGGGGTTTCAGTGGTTCGCATTCGTGTCCTGGTCGTCGACGATCACCGCATCTTCGCCGAGTCGCTCGCCGCAGCCCTTGCCGCCGAGCCCGACGTCGATGTGTCCGCGGCCGGCAGTGGCCCCGCCGCGCTGCGCTGCCTGGACCGGGCGGCAGCGGAGGGCCGCAGATTCGACGTGCTGCTCGTGGACGCCGACCTGGGCGGAAATCTGCCCGGCGCCCGGCCCGCCGTACCCGTCCGGGAGGGCAATGAGGACGGGCTCGTCGATGGGATCTCACTCGTCGCGGGCGTCCGCGCCGGTCAGCCGAGCGTCCGCACCGTGGTCCTCGCCGAGAAGGACGATCCGCGGCGGGCGGCCCTCGCCCTGCAGGCCGGTGCCTCGGGGTGGGTCGCCAAGGACTGCTCCCTCTCGCGACTCCTCACCGTCATACGCGGTGTGCTGCGCGACGAGACCCATCTGCCGCCCGCTCTGCTCACGGGGGTCCTCAGGGAACTCACCGCCGCGCGCAAGCACCGCACCGAGAGCGAGCGGCTCGTCGAGTCGCTCACGCCCCGGGAGCGGGAAGTGCTGCGGTGCATGGTCGCGGGGCTGGGAAGGAAGGCCGTGGCCGAGCGGTTGTTCCTCTCCCCGCACACCGTCCGCACGCATATGCAGAACGTACTGGGGAAGTTGGGCGTGCATTCGACTCTCGCCGCCGTCGCCCTTGCGCGCCGGGCCGGGGTCGGGCCCGTCGACCTAGCCGGGGATGTTGTCGAACGGGGCGGTCAACTGGCGTAGCAGCGCCGCCAGTTCTGCGCGCTGGGCGCTGCTGAGCTCCGCCAGGATCGCGCGCTCCTGTTCGAGGAGTCCGGCCAGCGCCTGGTCGGCGCGGTCGCGGCCCTCGTCGGTGAGGCGGACGAGCACGCCGCGGCGGTCGCTCGGGTCGGGGAGGCGCTCCACCAGACCCTTCTTCGTCAGCCGGTCGATGCGGTTGGTCATCGTGCCGGAGGTGACGAGTGTCTGCGTGAGCAGTTGTCCGGGCGAGAGCTGATACGGCGATCCCGCGCGCCGCAGCGCGGTCAGGACGTCGAACTCCCAGGGCTCCAGGCTGTGTTCCGAGAACGCCAGCCGACGGGCGCGGTCCAGATGCCGGGCCAGCCTGCTCACCCGGCTGAGCACCTCGAGCGGTTCCACGTCGAGGTCAGGGCGCTCCCGGCGCCATGCTGCGACCAGCCGATCGACCTCGTCCTCCATGACGATCAGTGTAGTGGTTGTGTCGACGTGAAGTCTCTTGATGTGGAGTCTCTTGACGTCGAGATAATGCGGGTGTGACTGTGGAGACGTTCGGATGTGAATGCGAGGAGGCCCACCCATGTCCACGCCCACCTGGGACCCGAACCAGTACCTGCGCCACGCGGACCACCGCGCCCGCCCCTTCGCCGACCTCCTCTCCCGGGTCCCGGCCCTGCCCGCGGACCCGGCCCGCATCGCCGACCTCGGCTGCGGCCCCGGAAACGTCACCGTCCAGCTCGCCGAATCCTGGCCCACCGCCCACATCACCGGCTACGACAACTCCCCGGAGATGCTCGCCAGGACCGAGGAGTACACCGGTCGCACGCCGGGCGGCGGCCGGCTCGACTTCGCCCACGCCGACCTCGCGAACTGGGTGCCCCCGGAGACGTACGACCTGATCGTCTCGAACGCGGCGCTCCAGTGGGTGCCGGGCCACCTGGACGCCTTCCCCCGCTGGCTCGACGCGCTCGCCCCCGGCGGCACCTTCGCCTTCCAGGTCCCCCACAACATCGACGCACCCCTGCACGCCCTGATGCGCGAACTCGCCGCCTCCGCCCGCTGGAAGGACCTCCTCGGCGACGTACTGCGGCGCGAGGACTCCGTCCATGACCCGCTCGTCTACCTGGACCGGCTGACCCGCCTCGGCTGCGCGGTGGACGTCTGGGAGACGACGTACCTGCAGGTCCTGGCGGGCGATGATCCGGTGCTGGACTGGGTCAAGGGCACCGGCCTGCGCCCCGCCCTCACCGCGCTGGCGGACGACCCGGAGGCCCGGGACGCCTTCCTGACCGAGTACCGGGACCTGCTCCGGGACGCCTATCCGGCGGCCCCGTACGGCACGGTGCTGCCGTTCCGCCGACTGTTCGCCGTGGCACGGAAGGGGGCCTGAGGCCCGATGCCGGAGCGGCGGTCACCTGGGACGACGCTCTCCCGGGCCACCGCCGCTTCTACTCCGAGGATCCGGTGGGTGATCGGCTGGAGTTCCTGGAGCCGGTCCTCAGGGCGTACGGCCCAGGTGCGTGACGAGGATGTGGATGACGTCGTCGTCGATGACGTACAGAACCCGGTAGTCGCCGACGCGGAGTCGTCGGATGTCCGGACCGTAGGCAGTGGAGTTCGTGGGGCGCGGTGTTTCGGCGAGGGCGTCGACGCCTTCATAGACGGCAGCGAGTCCGGCCGGGTCGTCCTTGAGGAACCGCACGGCCGCGTCTGTGGCACTCGGTTCCCAGATGATGCGGTAGGTCACGGACGCAGCCCCAGGATGCGTCCGACTTCCTCATGAGGGATGCCCTCTCCGAGCGTGCCCTCGGCCTTGCGCCGCTGGTAATCGGCGACCGCCAGGGCGTCTTCGAGATCCTCTATCACGTGCGGAGATACGAGAAGCGCGGCCACGTGACCGTGGTCGGTGAGGGCGATGGTCTCCCGGCCGTGAGCCGCACGGCGGACCAGGTCACCGAGCTGGGAGCGGGCCGCGCTGATCGGAATCTCAGTCATGCATACATGGTTCCACAAGGTGAATCTTTGCGTCTATTGATTCAGTTCTTCCGGCGCCCTATCAAGTGCGGCTTCGCCTCCAAGCCGTCCAGCCCGTGCCACGCCAGATTCACCAGATGCGCCGCGACCTCCGCCTTACGGGGCTTGCGGACGTCGAGCCACCACTGGCCGGTCAGGGCGACCATGCCGACCAGGGCCTGGGCGTACAGCGGGGCCAGCTTCGGGTCGAAGCCGCGGCTCTTGAACTCGCGGCCCAGGATGTCCTCCACCTGGGTGGCGATGTCCGAGATGAGAGACGCGAAGGAACCCGTCGACTGAGGGATGGGGGAGTCGCGGACCAGGATGCGGAAGCCGTCCGTGTACTCCTCGATGTAGTCCAGGAGAGCGAACGCGGCCTGCTCGCACAGCTCGCGGGGGTGCCCGGCGGTGAGGGAGCTGGTCACCATGTCCAGCAGGCGCCGCATCTCGCGGTCCACCACCACCGCGTACAGGCCCTCCTTGCCGCCGAAGTGTTCGTACACGACGGGCTTGGAGACCCCGGCCTTCGCCGCGATCTCCTCCACCGACGTGCCCTCGAAGCCCTTGGCCGCGAACAGGGTGCGGCCGATCTCCAGCAGCTGCTGACGGCGCTCGGCGCCGGTCATGCGGGTGCGGCGCGCACGCCGCGGCTTTTCACTGCTGCTCGGGGTGCTGCTGGAGTCGGTCGCCACGCTGTCAATCATGCCGCGTCGGCGGTTTCCGTCTTGCGGCGGGAGCCCGACCCGTCCGTGTTGCGACGGGAATCGATACGCGAGCGTGACGGCCAGCGCACGTCGTACGCCCAGCCGAGCTGCTCGCACCAGCGGATGATCCGGGCCGAGGAGTCGATCTGGCCGCGCTCCACGCCGTGCCGCGCCGAGGTCGGGTCGGCGTGGTGCAGGTTGTGCCAGGACTCACCGCAGGACAGCACAGCCAGCCACCACACGTTGCCCGAGCGGTCGCGCGACTTGAAGGGACGCTTGCCCACCGCGTGGCAGATCGAGTTGATCGACCAGGTGACGTGATGGAGCAGCGCCACTCGAACGAGTGAGCCCCAGAAGAAACCGGTGAACGCACCCCACCAGGACATCGTCACCAGACCGCCGATCAGCGCCGGGAGCGCGAGCGACAGCATGGTCCAGTAGATGAAGTGGCGGGAGATCGCGCGGATCGCCGGATCCTTGATCAGGTCGGGGGCGTACTTCTCCTGCGACGTCCGCTCCTCGTCGAACATCCAGCCGATGTGGGCCCACCACAGGCCCTTCATCAGCGCCGGAACCGTCTCGCCGTAACGCCACGGCGAATGCGGGTCGCCCTCCGCGTCGGAGAACTTGTGGTGCTTGCGGTGGTCGGCGACCCAGCGGACCAGGGGGCCCTCGACCGCCATCGACCCCGCGATCGCGACCGCGATCCGCAGCGGGCGTTTCGCCTTGAAGGAACCGTGGGTGAAGTAGCGGTGGTAGCCGATCGTGACGCCGTGGCAACCCAGGTAGTAGAAGAACACCAGCAGGCCGATGTCCAGCCAGCTCACACCCCAGCCCCAGGCCAGCGGCACCGCCGCGAGCAGGGCGAGGAACGGGACGGCGATGAAGAGGAGAAGCGTGACCTGTTCGAGTGACCCCTTCTTCTCGCCGCCCAGCGTGGCGGAGGTGAGTGAGCCGGCGTTGTTCGCCTGCGGGGCATCGTCGATCACATCGGAGCTCGTGGGCATGGGCGTCCCCTGTGGGTTCGAGGGTGGGGAGAGGCGGAGACAAGTGAAGCGGAGCGAAGCGCAGGGAAGGGGAGAAGAGGGCCGGATGTCGGTCCCAGGGTCCTCCCGGTGTGTGAAGGGAGACCCTACGCTTGCGTAACCTACGGCATCGTAAGTATGGCAGGGCGTAGCTCGGCGGCAAGAGCCCGTGAGCCTGCGCGTCCGCATGGAGACCTATCCTTGGAGTCGGTCGGACAGCGCGGTCCGTTCTGTTTTCTTCCCGGATGCCACGTCCCTATGCGGCACCCGCCGCGCGGTCGCCACCCGGGTTCCCTCCCAGAAGAGCTTCAGACGAGCTTCCACACTCTTCAGACGAGCTTCAACACTGCAAGGAGCCGCACCTGTGAGCAGTGCCGACGACCAGACCACGACGACCAGCAGCGAGCTGCGCGCCGACATCAGGCGCCTGGGTGATCTGCTGGGTGAGACCCTCGTCCGGCAGGAGGGGCCCGAGCTCCTGGAACTGGTCGAGAAGGTCCGCCGCCTGACCCGCGAGGACGGTGAGGCCGCCGCCGAGCTGCTGCGCGGCACAGAGCTGGAGACCGCGGCCAAGCTGGTCCGCGCCTTTTCCACGTACTTCCATCTGGCGAATGTCACCGAGCAGGTGCACCGCGGGCGCGAACTGCGCGCCAAGCGGGCCGCCGAGGGCGGACTCCTCGCCCGTACGGCCGACCGGCTCAAGGACGCCGACCCCGAACACCTGCGCGCGACGGTCAAGAACCTCAATGTGCGCCCGGTGTTCACGGCGCACCCGACGGAGGCCGCCCGCCGCTCGGTCCTCAACAAGCTGCGCCGTATCGCCGCGCTGCTGGAGACCCCGGTCATCGAGTCCGACCGCCGCCGCTACGACACCCGGCTGGCCGAGAACATCGACCTCGTGTGGCAGACGGACGAGCTGCGGGTCGTCCGCCCCGAGCCCGCCGACGAGGCCCGCAACGCCATCTACTACCTGGACGAGCTGCACGCCGGCGCCGTCGGGGACGTACTCGAGGACCTCACCGCCGAGCTGGAGCGCGTCGGCGTGACGCTGCCCGAGGAGACCCGGCCGCTCACCTTCGGCACCTGGATCGGCGGCGACCGCGACGGCAACCCGAACGTCACCCCGGCCGTCACCTGGGACGTCCTCATCCTCCAGCACGAGCACGGCATCAACGACGCGCTCGACCTCATCGACGAGCTGCGCGGCTTCCTGTCGAACTCGATCCGCTACACCGGCGCCACCGAAGAACTCCTCGAGTCCCTCCGGACCGACCTGGAGCGCCTCCCCGAGATCAGCCCCCGCTACAAGCGCCTCAACGCCGAGGAGCCCTACCGGCTGAAGGCGACGGCGATCCGGCAGAAGCTGGAGAACACCAAGCAACGCCTCGCCAAGGGCACCCCGCACGAGCCCGGCGGCGACTACCTCGGCACCGCCGAACTCCTGCGCGACCTCACCCTGATCCAGACCTCGCTGCGCGCACACCGCGGCGCCCTGTTCGCCGACGGCCGCATGAACCGTACGATCCGTACGCTCGCCGCCTTCGGCCTGCAGCTCGCCACCATGGACGTACGCGAACACGCGGACGCCCACCACCACGCCCTCGGCCAGCTGTTCGACCGCCTCGGCGAGGAGTCGTGGCGCTACGCCGACATGCCCCGCGACTACCGCGCCAAGCTCCTCGCCAAGGAACTGCGCTCCCGGCGGCCGCTGGCCCCGACCCCGGCGCCGGTCGACGCCGCCGGTGAGAAGACCATCGGCGTCTTCCAGACGGTCAAGCGGGCCCTGGAGGTCTTCGGGCCCGAGGTCATCGAGTCGTACATCATCTCGATGTGCCAGGGCGCCGACGACGTGTTCGCCGCCGCCGTCCTCGCACGCGAGGCCGGTCTGCTCGACCTGCACGGCGGCTGGGCGAAGATCGGCATCGTGCCGCTCCTGGAGACGACGGACGAGCTCAAGGCCGCCGACACCATCCTGGAGGACATGCTCTCCGACCCCTCCTACCGGCGGCTCGTGGCGCTGCGCGGGGACGTCCAGGAGGTCATGCTCGGCTACTCCGACTCCTCCAAGTTCGGCGGCATCACCACCTCGCAGTGGGAGATCCACCGCGCCCAGCGGCGCCTGCGCGACGTCGCCCACCGCTACGGCGTACGCCTCAGGCTCTTCCACGGCCGCGGCGGCACGGTCGGCCGTGGCGGCGGCCCGTCCCACGACGCGATCCTCGCGCAGCCCTGGGGCACGCTGGAGGGCGAGATCAAGGTGACCGAGCAGGGCGAGGTCATCTCCGACAAGTACCTGGTGCCCTCGCTGGCCAGGGAGAACCTCGAGCTCACGGTCGCCGCCACGCTCCAGGCATCCGCCCTGCACACCTCCCCGCGCCAGTCCGACGAGGCGCTGGCCCGCTGGGACGCGGCGATGGACGTGGTGTCCGACGCGGCCCACTCCGCCTACCGCCGACTGGTCGAGGACCCGGACCTCCCGGCGTACTTCTTCGCCGCCACCCCCGTGGACCAGCTCGCCGACCTGCACCTGGGCTCGCGGCCTTCGCGCCGCCCCGACTCCGGCGCCGGCCTGGACGGACTGCGGGCCATTCCGTGGGTGTTCGGCTGGACCCAGTCGCGGCAGATCGTGCCGGGCTGGTTCGGCGTCGGCTCCGGCCTCAAGGCGCTGCGCGAAGCCGGTCTCGACACCGTGCTCGACGAGATGCACGAGCAGTGGCACTTCTTCCGCAACTTCCTCTCCAACGTCGAGATGACGCTGGCCAAGACGGACCTGCGGATCGCCACCCACTACGTCGACACCCTCGTCCCGGACGAGCTCAAGCACGTGTTCGACACGATCCGCGCCGAGCACGAGCTGACCGTCCGCGAGGTGCTGCGGGTGACGGGCGGTGAGAAGCTCCTGGACACCAACCCCGTGCTCCAGCAGACCTTCTCGATCCGTGACGCCTACCTGGACCCGATCTCCTACCTCCAGGTCGCGCTGCTCAAGCGCCAGCGCGACGAGGCGGCTGCCGGTGCGGAGCCCGACCCGCTGCTGTCGCGCGCACTGCTCCTGACGGTCAACGGTGTGGCGGCGGGACTGCGCAACACCGGCTGAGTACGTGCGAAGGCGCCCCCGTTGCCCGGGGGCGCCTCCGCTTCTTGCAGGTCACAAGGCCACGAACGTCGCCGTCAGCAGGGCGATCCCCGCCCCCGCCAGCACCCACGCCGCCCGCGTGAGCCGCAGACCGCCCGCGACCACCACCGAGGCGAGCAGCAGGGCGCCGCCGAGGGGAACCCAGGCGTAGAGGAGTCCGGCAGGGCCGGTGCGGACGACGTCACTGCTGCCGGGCTTCACCGTGACCGTGTACGTCTGCCCCTTCTTCACCGCGACCGGCTCCTCGATGGTGACCCGGGCCCGCGCCCGCGAACCCTCCGAGGTCGGCGCGTACGGCCCCGTGCAGATGTCACCGGAGCACGCCCGCACGGTCATCGTCCCCTGCTCCCGGCCCTTGCTCAGCATCACGTGCTGGGCGGTGCCCCAGGAACCCCAGACACCCGCGATCAGGATCAGCACCACGACCGCACCCATCGCCGCGAGCCGCCCGAACCGCAGCGCCGTGTGAGTGTTCTTGGCGCTTTTGGGGGCGGCGCGGCGGGAAGCGGTGGCAGGCATGGCGGGGATCATTGGCCATGGCTGTGCACCCGGTCAACCCCGGGCAGGTTCCGGCGGGGGACAAGTCGGCAGTTGTACGAGTACATCGACCGCCTACGAGTTGTACGTGCCCTGCGCCCGCTCCAGTCCCTCGATGACGAGGCACTCCACGGCGTCCGACGCCCGGTCCACGAAGTAGTCCAGCTCCTTGCGCTCCGCCGACGCGAAGTCCTTGAGCACGAAGTCGGAGACCTGCATACGCCCCGGAGGGCGCCCGATACCGAAGCGCACCCGGTGGTAGTCCGGGCCCATCGCCTTCGTCATGGACTTGAGCCCGTTGTGCCCGTTGTCGCCGCCGCCGAACTTCAGACGCAGCACGCCGTAGTCGATGTCCAGCTCGTCGTGGATCGCGACGATGTTCGCCGTCGGCACCTTGTAGAAGTCCCGCAGCGCGGTCACCGGGCCACCGGACAGGTTCATGTACGACATCGGCTTGGCCAGAATCACGCGGCGGTTCGCCGGACCGGGCGGGCCGATGCGTCCCTCGATCACCTGCGCCTGCGCCTTCCCGGCCCGCTTGAACTTGCCGCCGATCCGCTCCGCCAGCAGGTCGGCGACCATGAAGCCCACGTTGTGCCGGTTCATGGCGTACTCGGGGCCGGGATTGCCGAGGCCCACGATCAGCCAGGGGGTGCCCGCGTCGGTTGTCTCGGTGGTCACGTCCGTGTCTCCCATGTGTCCTTGATACGCGCCAGCCGCCGCTCCTGGTGGGAACGGCGGCTGACAACTGAGATTCCGGGGGAATCGGGCGATGCCGATTCAGTGGGGGAATCAGGCCTCGGCGGAAGCCTCGCCCGCCTCCGCGGGGGCCTCTTCCGCCTGGGCGGCCAGGACCTGGAGGACGACCGCGTCCTCGTCGATCGCCAGCGTGGTGCCCTCGGGGAGCGGGATGTCCTTGGCGAGGATGGCGGCGCCGGCCTCGAGGCCCGCGATGGAGACGGTGACCGACTCGGGGATGTGGGTGGCCTCGGCCTCGACGGTCAGCGTGCTCAGCACGTGCTCGAGCAGGTAGGCGCCCGGGGCCAGCTCGCCCTCGGTGTGGACGTAGACCTCGACGTTGACCTTCTCGCCGCGCTTCACGAGGAGCAGGTCGACGTGCTCGAGGAAGCCCTTGATCGCGTCGCGCTGCACGGCCTTCGGGATGGCCAGCTGGGTCTTGCCCTCGATGTCCAGGGTGAGCAGGACGTTCGGGGTACGCAGGGCGAGCTGCAGCTCGTGGCCCGGCAGCGTGATGTGGACGGGCTCGGCGCCGTGGCCGTAGACGACCGCGGGAACCTTGCTGTCACGGCGGATGCGGCGGGCGGCGCCCTTGCCGAACTCGGTGCGGGTCTCGGCGGCGAGCTTGACCTCGGACATGTTCACTCCTCGTAGAAATCTGGGGAAGGTGGTCACCCGGCCAAACCATCGGCCTGCTACGAAGAGCGCGTCGATAACGGATCGCCGCACACGCTTCTCAAAGCGGTACGGCCTCCCTCGCCGAGCAACTTGAGCAGTCTACTCGGCAGGAAGGCCACACCCAAAAGGATCTCTACTGCAGAGTCTCTACCGCAGGGTCTCTACCGCAGAGGTCTCTACTGCTTGGTGCCTACTGCTCCTCGAAGAGGCTCGTCACCGAACCGTCCTCGAAGACCTCGCGTACCGCGTTGGCGATCGTCGGCGCGATCGACAGCACCGTGATCTTGTCGAGCTCCAGCTCGCCCGGGGTCGGCAGGCTGTTCGTGAAGATGAACTCGCTGACCTTGGAGTTCTTCAGACGGTCGGCGGCCGGGCCGGAGAGCACACCGTGCGTGGCGGTGACGATGACGTCCTCGGCGCCGTGCGCGAACAGGGCGTCGGCGGCGGCGCAGATCGTGCCACCGGTGTCGATCATGTCGTCGACCAGGACACAGACGCGGCCCTTCACGTCACCGACGACCTCGTGGACGGTGACCTGGTTGGCGATGTCCTTGTCGCGGCGCTTGTGCACGATCGCGAGGGGGGCGTCGAGACGGTCGCACCAGCGGTCGGCGACGCGCACGCGCCCGGCGTCGGGGGAGACGACGGTGAGCTTCGCCCTGTCGACCTTCGCACCCACGTAGTCCGCGAGGATCGGCAGCGCGAAGAGGTGGTCGACCGGGCCGTCGAAGAAGCCCTGGATCTGGTCGGTGTGCAGGTCGACCGTGAGGATGCGGTCGGCACCGGCCGTCGCCATCAGGTCGGCGATCAGACGCGCCGAGATCGGTTCACGTCCGCGGTGCTTCTTGTCCTGCCGCGCGTAACCGTAGAAGGGCACGATCACGGTGATGCTCCGCGCGGAGGCCCGCTTCAGAGCGTCGATCATGATCAACTGCTCCATGATCCACTTGTTGATCGGAGCCGTGTGGCTCTGCATCAGGAAGCAGTCGGCGCCGCGGGCGGACTCCTCGTAGCGAATGTAGATCTCGCCGTTCGCGAAGTCGAAGGCCTTCGTCGGGACGACCCCGACACCCAGCTGGTGGGCGACCTCCTCGGCAAGCTCGGGGTGGGCGCGGCCGGAGAAGAACATCATCTTCTTCACGCCGGTCGTCTTGATCCCGGTCACAGCACTGTCTCCTCAGAGGTGTCTCAGCTGGGGTGCGAGTGGACGCTCTCGGCCGCATGCGGGCTGCGCTGACGTGCTGCGCAGCCTGCCGTGCAACGTGTTGTGAGAGGTCGTCTCAGCTGGGGGTGCGGGTGTGCATCTATCACGGTACGCCGTGTAGGACGCACCTGTTTTTGGTCAGGCTTCGCCTTCCGGTTCCCGGGACGCCACTTCCGCCGCCTTCGCGGCCGCGCTCCCCGGGCGCTTGCGGGCCACCCAACCCTCGATATTCCGCTGCTGGCCACGGGCCACGGCCAGTGAACCGGGCGGCACGTCCTTGGTGATGACCGAGCCCGCGGCGGTGTACGCGCCGTCCCCGACCGTGACAGGCGCCACAAACATGTTGTCCGAACCGGTACGGCAGTGCGAGCCGACCGTGGTGTGGTGCTTGTCCTGTCCGTCGTAGTTCACGAAGACGCTGGCGGCGCCGATGTTGGAGTACTCGCCGATCGTCGCGTCCCCCACGTAGGACAGATGCGGGACCTTGGTCCCCTCGCCGATCGTCGCGTTCTTCGTCTCGACATACGTGCCGACCTTGGCCTTGAGACCGAGGCGGGTACCGGGACGGAGGTAGGCGTACGGGCCGACGTTGGCCTGCGGGCCGACCTCGGCGCTGTCGGCGACGGTGTTGTCGATCCGGGCGCCGGCGCCGACCTTCGTGTCCTTGAGCCGCGAGTTGGGGCCGACCTCGGCGCCCTCGCCGATGTGCGTGGCACCCTGCAACTGCGTCCCCGGGTGCACGATCGCGTCCTGCTCGAAACCGACGGTCACGTCGATCCAGGTGGTGGCCGGATCGACGACGGTGACGCCGGCGAGCATGGCCTGATTCAGTAGCCGGTCGTTCAGAATCCGACGGGCCTCGGAGAGCTGGACGCGGTTGTTGATGCCGGCGATCTCACGGTGGTCGGCGGCGACGGAGGCGCCCACGCGATGCCCGGCCTCGCGCAGGATCCCCAGCACGTCCGTGAGGTACTCCTCACCCTGACTGTTGTCCGTACGCACCTTGCCGAGCGCGTCGGCGAGCAACTGCCCGTCGAAGGCGAAGACCCCCGAGTTGATCTCGCGGATCGCGCGCTGCGTCTCGTCGGCGTCCTTGTGCTCGACGATCGCGGTGACCGCGCCGCTGGTGGCGTCCCGCACGATACGGCCGTACCCGGTCGCGTCCGGGACCTCGGCGGTGAGGACGGTGACGGCGTTGCCGTCGGCGGTGTGGGTGGCGGCGAGATGCTTGAGCGTCTCGCCGCTGAGCAGCGGGGTGTCGCCGCAGACCACGACGACGGTCCCGTCGACGCGCCCGCCCAGCTCCTCCAGGCCCATCCGTACGGCGTGCCCGGTCCCGTTCTGCTCGGCCTGCACGGCTGTCCGTACGCCGGGGTCGATCTCGGCGAGGTGCGCGGTGACCTTCTCGCGGGCGTGACCCACCACGACGACCAGGTTCTCGGGCTCCAACTCGCGCGCGGCGGCGAGCACATGGCCGACGAGGGAGCGGCCGCAGATGTCGTGCAGGACCTTGGGTGTGGCCGACTTCATACGGGTGCCCTCACCCGCTGCGAGTACGACGACGGCTGCCGGGCGATTGGCGCTCACGGGTATGCCCTTCGGCTTCGGATGGCTGGGGTGTGGACATCCGCAGGATACCGGGGGGTTTCAGGGGGGACATGAGAGCGGGCCCTGACTTGGCTGTCAGGGCCCGCTCTTCGCAGCTCCGCCGCTAGGACTCGAACCTAGACCGAACACCTCCAAAGGGTGCCGTGCTGCCAATTACACTACGGCGGATCGCTGCGTCAGACCTTACCTGAGCCGAGCCTCCGCGTCGGCGGTAATCCCCTTCCACCAGCCTTCGATGCGGCAGTACAGTTCGGCGCTCTGCAGCACTCGGATGACGAGGCAGCCGTGGTAATCGAGGCCGGTGTTCTTGCGGACGGTCTTCGGGTTGTGCTTCTTCAATGTCGGCTTCTGGAAGATCGAGGCATCGACTGAGGCCAGGTCGGCCCAGTAGCGCTGTGCGGCATCCACATCGGCGGATTCATGGATGAGAACCGTGTACCGCAGGCGCTCCGACGTGACCCCGAGAAGGGTGAGCCAGGCCAGGTAAGTCCGGATCACACCGGGGTCGCTGTTGACGAAGACAACTCGCTCGCGACGGGCATACGGCTTGCTCTTCGAGCCCTCAGCCCAGTAGAGCGCGACCCCGGCGATGAACAGTTCCCGGTCGGACAGCTGGCCGATTTCCGTGGCTGCTGCCTGTTTGGTTGCTTCGCGATCTCGATCCTGGGCTGCGCGCAGATGCGCGAGCCCCTCGTTCATGAGGGCTTGTTGTTCCTCCGGTGTGTAGCGCGGCTCCGGCTTCGGCAGATCCCGTACCCACAGTGAGATCGAGCTCTTCGAGCAGCCCAGCTCCACCTGGATCCGGTCGTAGGTCCAGCCCTGGAGCCGTAGCTCTCGGGCTCGCGTGCGGAGGTCGTCCTTCGCGTTCGGGCGCTTGGTCCAGTCAGGGGGCGGTTCGCCTTTCACCAGCTGGTTCAGGATGTCGTTGTTGAAGATCTTCAGTTCGTCGCGGATCTGCCGAAGGCTCAGCCCCGCCCGCCGCAGCGCCACCGCCCGCTCCCGCAGCCCCTCGAAATCCGCGTACTTGCTCTGTGGATGTGCCATAGGCATACCGTCCAGCCGGAATGTGATCTTCCGGGGTCGAACGGTGATCGATTCAACAGTTCGAGGGATATCGGCAGGTTTCGCTTCTGTTCGATGGCAGGGTGTGGTGTAGGCCAGTACCCGAAACTCACCGGAAATGGGGCGGCCGGCGACCGTAGGCTGGAGGCATGACCACGACGGGGGAAGAGCACACCGCGGCCGGGATCGGGCCGTGGTGGTGGGTCAGGCGGCGCGGCGCGGTACTCGACGCGAGCCTCGCACTGGTGTCGGCGGCCGAGTGCGCGACGGAGGGGATCCGGTTTGCGCAGGACGCGGGGCTGCCGGTTCCGGTGGGGATGGGGTTCGGGCTGTTCGCCGGGGCCGCGCTGCTGTTGCGGCGGCGCTGGCCGATCGCCGTCGTACTGGTGTCGATCGCCATCACCCCCGCTCAGATGGGCTTCGTGATGGGGCTCGTCGGGCTGTACACGCTCGCCGCGTCCGAGCTGCCGCGGCGGATCATCGGGGCGCTCGCGGGGATGTCCTTCGCCGGGATGCTCATCGTGACGTTCGTGCGGGCGCATCAGGAAATCGTGCGCGGGGACGTGGCGATGGGGGACTGGTTCGTCCCCTTCGCCTCCATCGCGACCGCCATCGGCATGACCGCTCCGCCCGTCCTGCTCGGGCTGTACGTCGGGGCGCGGCGGCGGCTGATGGAGAGCCTGCGGGAGCGGGCGGACTCGTTGGAGCGGGAGTTGCAGCTGCTCGCCGAGCGAGCCGAGGAGCGGGCGGAGTGGGCGCGGAACGAGGAGCGGACGAGGATCGCTCGAGAGATGCATGACGTGGTTGCGCACCGGGTGTCGTTGATGGTCGTGCATGCGGCGGCTCTTCAGGCGGTGGCCCGGAAGGATCCCGAGAAGGCCGTGAAGAACGCGGCGCTGGTGGGGGACATGGGCCGCCAGGCGCTGACCGAGCTGCGCGAGATGCTGGGAGTGCTGCGGACGGGGGAGGGGCGGGCCGTGTGGGTGCAGCCGGTGCCGCTGGCCGCCGTGGGCGTGGCCGCGGCCGCCGCGGCGTCGCGGGCGGCCGAGGATCCGGCGGACGGGCCCAGCCTCGCCGAGCTGGACGAGCTTGTCGGGCAGTCGGCGGCGGCGGGGATGGTGGTCGAGCTGTCGGTGGACGGTGATGTGCGGATGTACGCGCCGGAGGTCGAGCAGACGGCGTACCGGGTCGTCCAGGAAGCGCTGACCAACGTCCACAAGCACGCGGCGGGCGCGAAGACGCATGTGCGGCTCGCGCACCGGGTCGCGGAGATCGCGATGCAGGTCGAGAACGAGTGTCCGCCCGAGCCGGGTTCGGCGTCCGATGTGCATCTGCCCAGCGGCGGCAACGGGCTGCTGGGCATGAAGGAGCGGGTCGCCGCGTTGGGGGGCGTCTTCGTGTCCGGGCCCACGGACGCGGGCGGGTTCCGGGTGTCGGCGGTGATTCCGGCAGAGGCATGAGCGGGGTGGGGGCCGGGCCTTTTTGTTCGCCCCCGCCGCCCCTACCCTCCCCCAAGCTCTCGGCTTCGCTCGAGCAGGGGGGACCCCCATCGTCCCCTGGGGGCTGCCGCCCCCAGACCCCCGTTCGGCCTGGACGGCCTCGTCCTCAAACGCCGGACGGGCTGAAAGATCAAGCCCCGGCCG